>NZ_JAAQWK010000029.1:0-69455 GCF_012985445.1 Pseudomonas sp. WS 5532 | reverse complement strand
TGGGGTCCGGGTGGCGAAAACGTAAGAAATACTCGTCGAATTGATTGTTTTTTGATCATTTGGCGAGTTTAAAAGTTGCGCTAGGTGGTATGCCGGGGAAATACATGGCTACTTCAGACCATCCCTAAGCGCTTCCCTGTGACTGCCTCTTTTAGGACGCATAGAGGCGACATTAATTCCCATGGCGGCATCATACAGGTCTGCGATACATCATTCGCATTGTTTAAGCCAACGTTTATGACGGCCAGAATAGACAGTGAATGATAAAGTTGCCTCTTTATCCTTAAAGGAGCAGGGCAGTGCGTAAAGTAGCGATGGCAATTGCGGTGTTGGCGTTGGCCGGTTGTGGTGAAGGTAAACCGGTTGACGCCCCCAAGGCCAAGCCTACCGTGACCGAGAGCCAGCCACAAACCGGGGCGATTGCCGCTCAGGAATGGGATGTATGGGTAGGCCCGCCGGACCATAAGCTGCAAGCAATCACCGACCTGACTGCCTGGTTGCTCGAACATGGTTTCAACTTCTATATCGTCAAAACAGACGGCAAGGACGAGGTGTATCTAGGCCCGTTCGCGAGCAAGGCCGAGGCTGAAGCCAAGCAGGCGCTGCTGACCGAAAAGCTCGCACGGGCCAAGAAAAACGATACCGAATCAGAGGTTATCGAGCACAAGGTCGCGCAATAACCGGCAGGGTGGGCGGCAACTCCGCCCACGCTCAACCGCAGGTCTTCAGGTTTACCGGGCCGACGAACTCGTTACCGCGCCCCATCACACACGCCACAGTCTGGTTGCGCTGGCGCTCCCAGGGTTGCACCGGATAGGTCTTGTTCCAGGCTTCATACAGCTGGCGGTCCTGTTTTGACAGGCGCAAGCCGTATTGTTTGCTCATGTAAAAATACGTTCGGGCGATCATTCCGCGAATAGACGGGCGGGGCATGACTTTTTTGGCCTTGAAATCGACCTGGGTCAGGCATGAGCCGTACTGCCCGCGTTGCGCCGGCAGCCAGCCAAAACTGAAGTTGTTACGGTCGCCATTGACCTCGCCGATGCTCGGCACCAGGTTGTGCAGGTCCGCCTCGGCGCGCTTGAACACATCATCGTGACGCGTACAGTTTTTGCGCCCGCCGGCTTGCCAGCACTGGCGCTGATGCCCGATCTGCCAGGCCGGGACGATATGTTCCCATTCGATGCGTGCGGCACGGTTGGCATTTTTGCGCGGTACGTAACCGCAGGCTTTCAAATCGACCCGGTTGCCGGTGTATTTGCAGCCACAGTAGAACTCCGTGGATTGCGGGGCGTAGAGCTTCCAGGCGACTTTCTTGGCCTCGCTGAAGGTTCGAGGCGCCTGTGCGTGGGCTGTAACGGCAAAAAACAGGCAAAAAACAGCAATAAAACGGCCACTCATTGAATCAATCTTCCTTCGGCACAACCCAGAAAATCTGCACGCCACCGTCATCCCGGTAGGCGAGGGTGACGTTGTCGTTCTCCGCAATCTCCTCCAGCAAGCGCGCCCATTCCTCCTCAGGCTCATCCGGCAAGCGGAAGATCAAGGCCGCCTTGGCTTTCTGGGCGTTGGTCGAATTGATGATTTTTTGCACGCGAACGGCAAGGCGTGCGTAGGCGTCAGGGGTTGGCGCTGCAGAAGAGGACGTTGCCACGGAGTATTCCTTAGTGTGCTGTACGGGCATACAGTATTTAACTGTTACGATTTTCGCAACTGCTTAAAATTCAGAAGGTTTATGTGGCGGCGATTCGAGCGGGGTTATGCAGCGCGGGGAGTTGTATCCAGGTGTAAGAGGAGAGGTAGAGGCGGGCAAACCCGCCTCTACGCGTGTTACCGGGGGATCAGTATTCCCAGAACATCCGTTGCAGCTCTTTGCTGTCCTGGGTCTTGGTCAGGGCAACCATCGCCAGAATCCGGGCTTTTTGTGGGTTCAGGTCATGTGCGACGACCCAGTCGTACTTGTCGTCAGGCTGTTCGGCATTGCGCAGAACGAAACCACCGGCATTCACGTGGGAAGAACGAATGATCTGCACACCTTGCTTGCGCAGTTCCTGCAGGGCAGGCACCACCTTGGAAGACACCGAACCGTTACCGGTACCGGCATGGATGATGGCTTTGGCGCCGGCCTGGGCCAGGGCTTTGACAGCCGTGTCGCTCACGTTGCCGTAGCCGTAGGCGATTTCAACGTCCGGCAGGCTCTTGATGGTCTTGATGTCGAATTCGGAATCCATGGTGTGACGCTTGGCAGGCAAGCGGAACCAGTAGGATTTGCCTTCAACCACCATGCCCAGCGGGCCCCATGGGCTCTTGAACGCTTCAGTCTTGATGTTGATCATTTTGCTGACGTCGCGACCCGATTGGATCTCGTCGTTCATGGTCACCAGTACGCCCTTGCCGCGCGCGTCTTTGCTGCCGGCAACGGCCACGGCGTTGTACAGGTTGAGCATGCCGTCCGCCGACATGGCGGTGCCTGGGCGCATGGAGCCGACCACCACGATTGGCTTGTCGGTTTTTTCCACCAGATTGAGGAAGTAAGCGGTTTCTTCCAGGGTGTCGGTGCCGTGGGTGATCACGATACCGTCCACGTCCTTGCTGTCGGCCAGTTCGGCAACACGACGGCCCAGTTGCAGCAGGTTTTCGTTGTTGATGCTTTCGGACGCAATTTGCATCACTTGTTCGCCGCGTACGTTGGCGATCTGACTAAGCTCAGGAACGCCGGCGATCAGTTGTTCGATGCCGACTTTGGCCGCCTGGTACGTGGCACTGTTGGCCGCACTGGCGCCGGCGCCAGCAATGGTGCCGCCGGTGGCGAGGATCACGACGTTGGACAGTTTGGTCTTGGTTTCAACTTCCTTTGCCTGGGCGGCAACGGGGAACAGCAGCAGGAGGGCGAGGGCGCCCGGAACAAAAGTCTTCAGTGCAGATTTCATTATTTTTCTCTCTGGTTTTTGATGAGTGCTGTAGCAGGTTCATCGAGAACACCCGGGCCGTTCTGAATGCCGCGAGGTGCTTGGAAAGAGCAGGATTTGTACCAAGCCCATGATGTTCGCGGTCATAAATTAACGTGTTGATTTAAAACAACTTATATTGAATTTTAAGATGAGTGGGCAGCGTGCTCGTCCGGCATTCCGAACAGCAGGGTGGTATTGCGTTCGGTTGTCCGAAAACCATGATGGAATATCAACGGTGGGTGTGGGACTTGGGCGCCATAGCCTGTCGTTTTAGACAACGACCGGGAGAAGCTGAGGTTCAATCCTGCGACCCGCAGGGTGTAGGGGAAGGTAACCGAGCGCCTGGATGAAAGACGCTTTTCACCCGTTGACAAATCTCGACAAGGTTCTCATAGTTTGAACAACGCAAACGTTTGCGAGATGTTTCGCAGTGCAAGCGTTGCTCACAATAATCATAAGATCGGAGTGAACCCATGAAGCTGCCATTTGCTGGACGTCTTCTTGCTGTCGCTGTGCTTGCTGCCGCATCCGCTGCTCTGCCCCTTTCCTCTGCTTTTGCCGATGACGCCGCCGCCAAACCCAAGGTCGGCCTGGTGATGAAGTCCCTCGCCAACGAATTTTTCGTGACCATGCAGGACGGCGCCAAGGCTTATCAGAAAGAACACGCCGCCGATTTCGACATGATCACCAACGGGATCAAGAACGAAACCGACACCAGCGCGCAGATCGATATCGTCAACCAGATGATCCTCGCCAAAGTAAACGCCATCGTGATCGCGCCGGCTGACTCCAAGGCACTGGTCACCGTGTTGAAGAAAGCCTCCGATGCCGGCATCAAGGTCGTCAACATCGACAACCGCCTTGACCCGGACGTGCTCAAAAGCAAAAACCTCGATATCCCGTTCGTAGGTCCGGACAACCGCAAAGGCTCCAAGCTGGTGGGTGACTACCTGGCCAAGCAACTCAAGGCAGGTGACAAAGTCGGCATCATCGAAGGCGTGCCGACCACCACCAATGCCCAGCAGCGCACCGCAGGCTACAAGGATGCGATGGACGCGGCAGGCATGAAGATTGTTTCCACCCAATCGGGTAACTGGGAAATCGACCAGGGCCAGAAAGTGGCGTCCGCCATGCTGAGCGAATACCCGGACCTCAAGGCGCTGTTGGCGGGTAACGACAACATGGCCCTGGGCGCTGTCTCCGCCGTACGTGCGGCAGGCAAGGCCGGCAAGGTATTGGTGGTTGGCTACGACAATATCGAAGCCATCAAGCCTATGTTGCAAGACGGCCGCGTACTCGCGACCGCCGACCAGGCCGCGGCCCAGCAAGCGGTGTTCGGTATCCAGAACGCGCTCAAGCTGGTCAAGGGTGAAAAAGTCGATGCCAAAGACGGCGTGATCGAAACCCCGGTCGAACTCGTCCTCAAGAAGTAATCCTGGCAGCACCCAACAGCGCCCGCTCGTCCTGAGCGGGCGCCTGGAGATTTTCCTATGTCATCTTCCGCCCCGAACGCTGTCCTCTCGGTCAGCGGTATCGGCAAGACCTATGCCCAACCGGTACTGTCCGACATCACCCTGACGCTCAATCGCGGGGAAGTGCTGGCGCTGACCGGTGAGAATGGCGCAGGTAAAAGCACCTTGTCGAAAATCATCGGCGGGCTGGTCACGCCGACCACCGGGCACATGCAGTTCAATGGCCAGGATTACCGTCCCGGCAGCCGCACCCAGGCTGAAGAGCTGGGCGTGCGCATGGTCATGCAGGAACTCAACCTGCTGCCGACCCTGACCGTGGCCGAAAACCTGTTCCTGGACAACCTGCCCCGCAACTGTGGCTGGATCAACCGCAAGCAACTGCGTAAAGCTGCGATCGAAGCCATGGCCCAGGTCGGCCTGGATGCGATCGACCCGGACACCCTGGTGGGGACGCTGGGCATTGGCCATCAGCAGATGGTCGAGATCGCCCGCAACCTGATCGGCGACTGCCATGTACTGATCCTCGACGAACCGACGGCCATGCTCACGGCCCGTGAAGTCGAGATGCTCTTTGAACAAATCACCCGCCTGCAGGCTCGGGGCGTGGCGATCATTTATATTTCACACCGGCTTGAAGAGCTCGCCCGTGTTGCCCAGCGCATTGCAGTACTGCGTGACGGCAAGCTGGTCTGCGTCGAGCCGATGGCCAATTACAACAGTGAGCAGTTGGTGACCTTGATGGTCGGCCGCGAGCTGGGTGAGCAGATCGACCTGGGGCCACGCACCATTGGCGGCCCGGCGCTGACGGTCAAAGGCTTGACCCGCTCGGACAAGGTTCGCGATGTGTCCTTTGAAGTGCGTGCCGGTGAGATCTATGGCATTTCAGGCCTGATCGGCGCCGGCCGCACTGAATTGCTGCGTCTTATCTTCGGTGCCGACTTGGCCGACAGCGGCACCGTGGCCCTGGGTTCGCCAGCCCAGGTGGTGAGCATTCGCTCGCCGGTGGACGCAGTGGGCCATGGCATCGCGCTGATCACCGAAGACCGCAAGGGCGAAGGCCTGCTGCTGACCCAATCCATCAGCGCCAACATTGCCTTGGGCAACATGCCGGAAATCTCCGGTGGCGGCGTGGTCAACAGCCGCGACGAAACTGCCTTGGCCAAGCGCCAGATCGATGCCATGCGCATCCGCAGCTCCAGCCCGGCGCAGTTGGTGTCCGAGTTGTCGGGCGGCAACCAGCAGAAGGTCGTGATTGGCCGTTGGCTGGAGCGCGACTGCGCGGTAATGCTGTTCGATGAGCCGACTCGCGGTATCGACGTCGGCGCCAAGTTCGACATTTATGCCTTGCTCGGCGAATTGACGCGCCAGGGCAAAGCGCTGGTGGTGGTATCGAGTGACCTGCGCGAACTGATGCTGATCTGCGATCGCATCGGTGTGCTGTCTGCCGGGCGCTTGATCGAGACCTTCGAGCGCGACAGCTGGACCCAGGACGAATTGCTCGCCGCCGCCTTTGCCGGCTATCAAAAACGTGACGCGCTGCTCAACGACGCAGTGCTTAGGGAAACACCATGAAAATCACTTCTTCCCCGGGCAAAACCGGCGGCAACTTCTACGGCCTGGGCACCTACCTGGGGCTGGCCGGCGCCTTGCTCGCGATGATTGCGCTGTTCTCGGTGCTCAGCGACCACTTCCTGTCCTATGACACCTTCAGCACCCTGGCCAACCAGATCCCGGACCTGATGGTGCTGGCGGTGGGCATGACGTTCATCCTGATCATCGGCGGCATTGATCTGTCGGTGGGCTCGGTGCTGGCACTGGCCGCTTCGGCGGTCAGTGTGGCGATTCTGGGCTGGGGCTGGAGCGTGTTGCCAGCCGCATTGCTGGGCATGGGCTGCGCTGCGTTGGCGGGCACCATTACGGGTTCGATTACCGTGGCATGGCGCATTCCGTCGTTTATCGTGTCCCTTGGCGTGCTGGAAATGGCGCGTGGCGTGGCCTACCAGATGACCGGCTCGCGCACCGCCTATATCGGTGACTCCTATGCCTGGCTGTCGAACCCGGTGGCTTTCGGGATTTCGCCGTCGTTCATCATTGCCCTGTTGGTGATCATCGCCGCTCAGTTGGTGTTGACCCGTACTGTATTCGGTCGCTACCTGATCGGCATCGGCACCAACGAAGAAGCCGTGCGCCTGGCCGGCATCAACCCCAAGCCTTACAAGATCCTGGTGTTCAGCCTGATGGGCCTGCTGGCCGGGGTGGCGGCATTGTTCCAGATTTCCCGCCTGGAAGCGGCGGACCCGAATGCCGGCTCCGGCCTGGAGCTGCAAGTGATCGCCGCCGTGGTGATCGGCGGCACCAGCCTGATGGGCGGGCGTGGTTCGGTTATCAGCACCTTTTTTGGCGTGTTGATTATTTCGGTACTGGCCGCCGGCCTTGCGCAGATCGGTGCGACAGAGCCAACCAAACGCATCATTACCGGCGCCGTAATCGTGATTGCCGTGGTCCTCGACACCTACCGCAGCCAGCGCGCCAGTCGGCGGGGCTGAACCATGGCAACGATCAAGGATGTGGCCGCGCTTGCAGGTATTTCCTACACCACTGTGTCCCATGTGGTGAACAAGACGCGGCCGGTCAGCGAGCCTGTGCGCATCAAGGTGGAAGCGGCGATCAAGCAACTGGACTACGTGCCGAGTGCCGTCGCGCGCTCGCTCAAGGCCAAGACCACTGCGACCATCGGCCTGCTGGTGCCCAACAGCCTTAACCCGTATTTTGCCGAGCTGGCGCGGGGTATCGAGGATTACTGCGAGCGTAATGGCTATTGCGTGATCCTCTGCAACTCCGACGATAACGCCGAAAAGCAGCGCAGCTATCTGCGCGTGTTGCTGGAAAAGCGCATCGACGGCCTGATCGTGACCTCGGTGGGCGGCGACGACAGTGGCCTTGCCGCAGGCTTGAGCGCGGTGCGCACCCCCATGGTAATTGTCGACCGAGCACTGGACGGCATTGATGTCGACCTGGTGCGCATCGATCATGAGCAGGGTGCCTACCTGGCAACCCGGCATTTGCTGGAGCTTGGTCACCGCGACATCGCCTGCATTGGCGGCCCCAGTCATACCCGCGTGGCGCAAATGCGTCTTGCCGGCTATCACCGCGCGCTGCGTGAGGCGGGCGTGGAAGTGCCAGCCAATCGCACCCAGGAAAGCGATTTCACCAGCACCGGTGGTTATGCCGCAGCGGTACAGCTACTGTCGGAAAACCCGCCCAGCGCGATTTTCGCCAGTAACGATATGATTGGTTTCGGCGTGTTGCGTGCAGCCGCCGAACGCAATATCCGTGTGCCTGGCGAGCTGTCGGTGATTGGTTTTGACGATATTCAAATGGGTCGCTACGTGTACCCGGCGCTGACGACGGTCGGGCAGTCGATCGTGCAACTGGGCGAGACGGCGGCCGAGCTTTTACTGCGACGAATTGCAACACCCCAACTGCCGATCGATCAGCGCATCGTGACGCCGAGCATTGTTTTGCGTGAGTCGACGGCGCCGTTTGCCGGTGTGTTCGCCCAATACCGCTGAACCGAATTGATGAGTACTGATGTATGCCAGCAAAAGTAGTGGTAATAGGCAGCTTGAACATGGACCTGGTCACCCGCGCCAGTCGCTTGCCGCGCGCCGGTGAAACCCTGATCGGCCAGACGTTTTCCACCGTGCCGGGCGGCAAGGGCGCCAATCAGGCGGTGGCCTCTGCGCGCCTTGGCGCTGAGGTGGCGATGATCGGCTGTGTGGGCACGGATGCCTACGGCGCGCAATTGCGTGATGCGCTGCTGGTGGAGGGCATCGATTGCCAGGCCGTCAGCACGGTGGATGGCTCCAGCGGCGTGGCGTTGATTGTGGTGGATGACAGCAGCCAGAACGCGATTGTGATCGTGGCTGGCAGCAACGGTGAGCTCACGCCCGCGTCGTTGCAGGCGGCTGACGCGGTACTGCAGGCAGCAGATGTCATCGTCTGCCAGTTGGAAGTGCCGATGAGCACGGTTGGCCAGGCGCTCAAGCGCGGTCGTGAATTGGGCAAGACCGTGATCCTCAATCCGGCACCGGCCAGTGGCCCGCTGCCAGAGGAATGGTATGCCTCGATCGATTATTTGATCCCCAACGAAAGCGAGGCCAGCGCCTTGAGTGGTGTGACGGTCGATTCACTCGACGGCGCCAAGGCTGCCGCAACGCTGCTGCTCAAGGCGGGTGCCGGCAAGGTCATTATTACCCTTGGCAGCCAGGGCGCGTTGTTTGCCGATGGCAAAGGTTTCGAGCACTTGCAGGCGCCCAAGGTCAAGGCGGTGGACACCACGGCTGCCGGTGACACCTTTGTTGGCGGTTTTGCCGCGGCGCTGGCCAATGGCAAAAGTGAAGCCGAGGCTATCCGGTTTGGCCAGGTGGCTGCCGCGCTGTCGGTCACGCGGGCGGGTGCGCAACCCTCGATTCCTACGCTGCAGGACGTACAAGGTTTTATGGCCTCATGAAAAAGACACCATTGCTCAATATTGCGCTGTCGCGCGTGATCGCATCCCTCGGCCACGGTGACATCCTGGTGATCGGTGATGCCGGCCTGCCAGTGCCGCCAGGCGTCGAGTTGATTGACCTGGCGCTCACCCAGGGCATTCCGGATTTCATCAGCACCCTGCGCATTGTGCTCAGCGAGATGCAGGTAGAAAGCCATGTGTTGGCCGAAGAGATCCTGCTCAAGCAGCCACCTGCGCTGACGCCACTTAATGTGTTGACCGAACAGGCCGCCTTGGGCGAGCGCCGTTTGGTCAGCCATGAAGAATTCAAGCAGCTCAGCCACAAGGCCCGCGCCGTGGTGCGCACGGGCGAGTGCCAGCCGTATTGCAATATCGCGCTGGTGTCCGGCGTTACCTTCTAGAGTTTCCCTACGACAAGGAGTGTTTCATGCAACGTGGTCTCCCAACCCTGAAAAATCTATTTCGGAGTGTCCTGCTTTTGTCCGCACTCACCGCAGCCAGCGCCCACGCGGCGGAAAAAATCGACCTGATCATCGACACCGACCCAGGCGCCGATGACGTCGTGGCGTTGCTGTTTGCCATGGCGTCCCCGCAGGAGCTGAGCATTCGTGCGCTGACCACCGTCGCCGGTAACGTGCGCCTCGACAAGACCTCCCGCAACGCGCGCCTGGCCCGCGAGTGGGCAGGGCGCGAAGACATCCCGGTGTACGCCGGCGCGCCAAAACCCATGCTGCGCACGCCGATCTATGCGGAGAATATCCATGGCAAGGAAGGTATTTCCGGGGTCGCCGTGCATGAGCCGAAAAAAGGCCTGGCCGAAGGCAATGCCGTTGACTACCTGATCAAGACCCTCAGCACCGCCAAGCCTCACAGCATCACCATCGCCATGCTCGGCCCGCAGACTAACCTGGCACTGGCGTTGACCCAGGCGCCGGAGATCACCCAAGGCATCAAGGAAGTGGTGGTGATGGGCGGGGCGCATTTTAATGGCGGCAATATCACCCCGGTGGCTGAGTTCAATCTGTTCGCGGACCCTGTCGCGGCTGAAATTGTGCTCAAAAGTGGCGTCAAGCTGACTTACCTGCCGCTGGACGTGACCCACAAGGTGCTGACCAGTGACGCGCGCCTGAAACAGATTGCCGACATCAAGAACAATGCGAGCAAGGTGGTGGGCGATATTCTCAATGAATACGTCAAGGGCGACATGGAGCACTACGGCATCCCGGGTGGCCCGGTGCATGACGCTACCGTGATTGCCTACCTGCTCAAGCCTTCCCTGTTCAGCGGCCGTGAAGTCAACGTGGTGATCGACAGCCGCGAAGGCCCGACCTTCGGCCAGACCGTCGTCGACTGGTATGACGGCCTCAAGCAGCCGAAGAACGCATTCTGGGTTGAGAACGGCGACGCCCAGGGCTTCTTCGATCTGTTGACCGAGCGCCTGGCCCGTCTGAAGTAAGGTGTTTGCCGGTCGGCGCTCGCCGGCCGGGTCTTATTCGCGCTCGGGGTTATGAGCGCCCATGTGGTCGGCCGGGTATTTCTCGAATACCTGGCCGATGAACGCCTGTGCGGCCTGAGTGCCGAGCTCCTTGACCAGCAGGTCGATTCCGATGATGGCCAACTCCTCCGGGCTTCCGGGGCTGTAGGAGCTTTGTCCTTGAGGCCACTTGGCTTTGATGTCGGCTTGGAGGGTTACGGTACTCATGGTCGGGGCTCACGGGGCGGGAAGGCTGGGCAATGCGCTGGAACGCGGTTCTAACCGGGGCAGTTAACCATTTTTGCGTAGGGTTTGGCAGTGCTACTTAGGCATGAGACGTTTCGGGATGAGGCCGATGCTGTGCGACACTGTTACCCCATTCAATTGCCGGGGACACCAGGTGCAGATCGATTTGAACAACCCCGAGAACCTCACGCTGGAAGCCGTGCGCCAGTTGCTCGCGAGTGCCAGTGACGACGAGCACACCCAGTTGCGGGTGACCAAGGGCGGTATCGCGTTTATTTCTTCCGGGAAGGCCGTAGGCGGAGTCGACATCGACGGCCTGCTGTTTCGCCTCGAGACCTGGGCCAAAGGCTCGGGTTATGTCGGTAACGTCGCGGCCAGCGATGAAGTCTGGGTCCGGCAGATTTTCAACGCGCTCGAGCAGAACTGGCCGAAGCCGCCGTTTGACTACATCGATATCTACTGAATTCGTTCATATCTGGTGACGATTGATCCGGCGAATGCTCGCCTTGAGTCAGGCAGACTTGCTCTTAGGCGATTTACGTCTTGAAACCAAACCGCCAGATCGCTGTCGCACGATCTCTGTCCATTTTTTTCATAGGAGGCTTCATGCCTTGGAAGCTCGCATCATTCGGTACTTTGTTGGCAGCACTCGCGTTGGCGGGTTGCAGCACCCCGGGTGCCCCTGAGCCGGGCAAAGATGCCGCCGTTGCCGATGCAGGTCACACTCGCTGCGAGTCGAAGGCTGCCGAATTCGCCATCGGCCAGAAAGCCTCGCCTCAATTGCTGGAGCAGGCGCGTACCCGTGCCGGCGCGCAGAACGCACGGATCCTCAAGCCTAACGACATGATCACCCTGGAATACCGCTCCGACCGTCTGAACCTGAACACCGACGACAACCTGGTGATCACGCGGGTCAACTGCGGCTGATCGCTTCGCGGCTTTTGCAGCGCCCATAAAAAACCCCGTCACATGGACGGGGTTTTTTTAGCTCAGCGGAGAATTACTCGCCGCGAACCTGTGCAGCTTGCATACCCTTTTGGCCTTTCTCAGCCACGAAGGAAACGGTTTGGCCTTCTTTCAGGCTTTTGAAACCGTCGCTTTCGATAGCTTTGAAGTGTACGAACAGGTCGTCACCGCCACCTTGAGGAGTGATGAAGCCGAAGCCTTTTTCATCGTTGAACCATTTAACGGTGCCGGTTTGGCGATTAGACATGGTGTATCTCCAAGAAACATATATTTTCAGTAGTGCTGTGCTGCTCAGGCCAACTGGGCACACCGGGGTATCATAGTCGAAATGTTCGGCTTGTAAGCCCCCCCAAGGCATTGTTTGCTAATCAATAGCGTTGCGTTTAGTGCCTTGGTTGGCTGAAAGCCCCGATCTACGGGGCTTTGCAGCGAAATACCAGCTGTTAAAAAAAGCCGTAAAAGCTGAGTAATTTGTGCGAAATGGCAGTTTTCAGGCTGTTTTTTCAGTCAAATGGCCGTCTGATCAGTGGTCGTTGTTATTTTTTCTTCACGACTTTGCAGGACGAAATAGCCGCGACAGCTTTGTTTTTTAGCTCGGGGCTGGAGTTCGGGTTAGTCATGAGCTCTTTGATTTCAGCGGTGCTCAATTCGGCATTGATCTTGTCCGCGCCACATTCGCAATGGCTTTTGGCGGTTTTGGCGTCCACGTTTTGTTGGGCTGCCGAGCTGCAATCTTTGATGAAGCTGTCACGGGCACCTTCAGGCCAGTTCGAAGGGGCGGCGGCGTGTGCGCCAACAGACAAGAAAGCCAGGGAAGCGGCGAGAGCGAGGGTCGAGGTAAAGCGCATCATGAAGTGCTCCTTTGATTCGTGGGCAAACAGCGATTCTCAGCGGGTTTGAGGGCTTTCGTACAGCTCAAGTTCACTTTTACAGGCATCAAACACGGGATTTTATGTTTCATCTGGCGCGGCAGGCGCGATGACCGTTCATCTGTGCTAGCATCACCCGCTTGGCTATTTCCAGGCGCGCCCATTGCCGCCTTGCCATGTTTTTTGAGTTCACTCCAGTCACTCTGGTTCGATTATCGGTTGGCCGAAAGGCTCCTGCCGCTGTAAGGCAGGCGTTCATCATTGAACGGCCTGGTGTTGGATCTTGTACTGGCTCATCCCAACCCACGTGACCTTTGGTAGGGGTCACCACTAGGAGAGGAGGCGCCATGCCAACTATTACTCTTCCCGACGGCAGTCAACGTTCATTCGATCATTCGGTTTCCGTAGCCGAGGTCGCCGCATCCATTGGTGCAGGTCTTGCCAAGGCCACCGTGGCCGGCAAGGTCGACGGCAAGCTGGTTGACGCCAGCGACCTGATCACTGGTGATGCCAGCCTGCAAATCATCACGCCCAAGGATCAAGAGGGGCTGGAGATCATTCGCCACTCTTGCGCGCACCTGATTGGCCATGCGGTCAAGCAGCTGTACCCAACGGCAAAAATGGTGATCGGCCCGGTCATTGACGAAGGCTTTTACTACGATATCGCCTATGAGCGTCCTTTCACTCCGGACGACCTGGCCGCTATCGAAGCGCGCATGCACGCGCTGATCGAAAAAGATTACGACGTGATCAAGAAGGTCACGCCGCGCGCCGAAGTGATCGACGTGTTCACCGCCCGTGGCGAAGACTACAAGCTGCGTCTGGTGGAAGACATGCCGGACGAACAGGCCATGGGCCTGTATTACCACGAAGAATATGTCGACATGTGCCGTGGTCCGCACGTGCCGAACACACGCTTCCTCAAGTCGTTCAAGCTGACCAAGCTGTCCGGTGCCTACTGGCGCGGTGATGCGAAGAACGAACAATTGCAGCGGATCTACGGCACGGCCTGGGCTGACAAGAAGCAACTGGCGGCCTACATCCAGCGCATCGAAGAAGCTGAAAAGCGCGATCACCGCAAAATCGGCAAGCGCCTGAACCTGTTTCACCTCCAGGAAGAAGCGCCGGGCATGGTGTTCTGGCACCCGAACGGCTGGACCCTGTACCAGGTGCTCGAGCAGTACATGCGCAAGGTTCAGCGTGACAACGGCTACCTGGAGATCAAGACGCCTCAGGTTGTTGACCGCAGCCTGTGGGAGAAATCCGGGCACTGGGCCAACTACGCCGACAACATGTTCACTACGCAGTCGGAAAACCGCGACTACGCCATCAAGCCAATGAACTGCCCATGCCACGTGCAGGTGTTCAACCAGGGCCTGAAGAGCTACCGCGAGTTGCCGATGCGCCTGGCCGAGTTCGGTGCCTGCCACCGTAACGAACCGTCGGGTGCGCTGCACGGCATCATGCGTGTGCGTGGCTTCACCCAGGACGACGCTCACATCTTCTGCACCGAAGAGCAGATGCAGGCTGAATCCGCCGCGTTCATCAAGCTGACCATGGATGTTTATCGCGATTTCGGTTTCACCGAAGTCGAAATGAAACTGTCCACTCGTCCGGAAAAACGTGTTGGTTCCGACGAACTGTGGGATCGCGCTGAATCTGCACTGGCCGCTGCGCTAGATAGCGCGGGCCTTGCGTACGATCTGCAGCCGGGTGAGGGCGCCTTCTACGGTCCGAAGATCGAGTTCTCGCTGAAAGATTGCCTTGGTCGCGTCTGGCAGTGTGGTACCCTGCAGCTCGATTTTAACCTGCCGATCCGTTTGGGAGCCGAATACGTCTCCGAAGATAACAGCCGCAAGCACCCGGTTATGCTGCACCGGGCGATCCTCGGCTCGTTCGAACGGTTCGTCGGTATCCTGATCGAGCACTACGAGGGTGCATTCCCTGCGTGGCTGGCTCCGACCCAGGCAGTGATCATGAATATCACTGATAAACAGGCCGATTTTGCCGCTGAAGTTGAAAAAACTCTCAACGAAAGCGGATTTCGTGCCAAGTCCGACTTGAGAAATGAAAAGATCGGCTTTAAAATCCGCGAGCATACTTTGCTCAAGGTTCCCTATCTTTTGGTTATCGGAGATCGGGAAGTCGAGATGCAGACTGTCGCTGTGCGTACTCGTGAAGGTGCTGACCTGGGCTCGATGCCCGTCGCCCAGTTCGCTGAGTTCCTCGCGCAAGCGGTTTCCCGGCGTGGTCGCCCAGATTCGGAGTAATTATTATTAAGCGTGAAATGAGACAAGATAAACGAGCTGCACCGAAAGCCCCGATCAACGAGAATATCTCGGCACGCGAGGTTCGGTTAATTGGCGCTGACGGCGAGCAGATTGGCATCGTCTCGATTGATGAAGCGCTTCGTATTGCTGAAGAGTCCAAATTGGACCTGGTGGAAATCTCCGCCGATGCAATCCCACCTGTTTGTCGGGTGATGGACTACGGCAAATCGATCTTCGAGAAGAAGAAACAGGTTGCCGCAGCGAAGAAGAACCAGAAGCAGATTCAAGTAAAAGAAATCAAGTTTCGTCCAGGGACGGAGGAAGGGGATTACCAGGTAAAACTGCGCAACCTGGTACGTTTCCTGAGTGATGGGGACAGGGCCAAGGTATCCTTGCGATTCCGCGGCCGTGAGATGGCCCACCAGGAGCTGGGGATGGAACTCCTCAAGCGGGTTGAAGCTGACTTGCTCGAGTACGGTTCGGTCGAACAGCATCCTAAGATGGAAGGACGCCAGCTTATTATGGTCATCGCCCCGAAAAAGAAGAAGTAATCAACAGGGCACGGCAGGCCTTCTGATTATGTTTATCAACTGAATGCGGAGTACCGAACATGCCAAAGATGAAAACTAAAAGTGGTGCTGCTAAGCGGTTTCTGAAAACTGCTAACGGTATCAAGCACAAGCACGCTTTCAAGAGCCACATTCTGACCAAAATGTCGACCAAGCGTAAGCGTCAACTGCGCGGTAGCAGCTTGCTGCATCCGTCTGACGTGGCAAAAGTCGAGCGCATGCTGCGCCTTCGTTAATTTTAGTCAAGAATAGAGGAATAACTCATGGCTCGTGTAAAGCGTGGCGTCATTGCCCGTAAGCGTCACAAAAAAATTCTGAAACTTGCTAAAGGCTACTACGGCGCGCGTTCACGCGTATTCCGTGTTGCCAAGCAAGCGGTAATCAAGGCAGGCCAATACGCCTACCGCGACCGTCGTCAGAAAAAACGTCAGTTCCGCGCTCTGTGGATCGCTCGTATCAATGCTGGTGCACGTGTTAACGGTCTGTCCTACAGCCGTTTCATCGCTGGCCTGAAAAAAGCGTCCATCGAAATCGACCGTAAGGTTCTGGCTGAACTGGCCGTGAACGAAAAAGCGGTGTTTGCTGCGATTGTCGAGAAAGCTAAAGCCACCTTGGCTTAAGTACCCCCGACAGTCACCTTGGGCTGCTCCTGTAGCCCAAGGTGGTAAACGTCATAAATAGGGGAAGAGCCTTCAAGCTCTTCCCCTATTTTGTATCTGGAGTCTGTACATGGAAAACCTGGATGCGCTCGTTGCCCAAGCTCTTGAGGCTGTGCATAGCGCTGAAGATGTAAATGCCCTGGAGCAAATCCGGGTTCACTACCTTGGCAAAAAAGGTGAATTGACTCAGGTGATGAAGACCCTGGGGAATTTGCCGGCTGAAGAGCGTCCGCAAGTCGGCGCGCTGATCAACGTCGCCAAGGAGCGTGTCACCGAGGTGCTCAATGCGCGCAAGGCGTCGCTCGAGGAGGCCGATCTTGCGGCCAAGCTCGCCGCCGAGTCCATTGACGTCACCTTGCCTGGTCGTGGCCAGGCCTCGGGCGGTCTGCATCCGATCACCCGGACTCTGGAACGTATCGAGCAGTTCTTCACCCATATCGGTTACGGCATTGCCGAAGGCCCCGAGGTCGAAGACGACTATCACAACTTCGAGGCGCTCAACATCCCAGGCCATCACCCGGCCCGGTCGATGCACGACACCTTCTATTTCAACGCGAACATGCTGTTGCGCACCCATACCTCGCCGGTACAGGTCCGCACCATGGAAGCGAACAAGCCGCCGATCCGCATCGTCTGCCCAGGCCGTGTGTACCGCAGCGACTCTGATATCACCCACTCGCCGATGTTCCACCAGGTCGAAGGCCTGCTGGTCGATCGCGACATCAATTTCGCCGACCTCAAAGGCACCATCGAAGAGTTCCTGCGGGTGTTCTTCGAGAAAGAGCTGGCGGTGCGTTTCCGTCCATCGTTCTTCCCGTTCACCGAGCCATCCGCTGAAGTCGACATGGAATGCGTGATGTGCAGCGGCAAAGGCTGCCGCGTCTGCAAGCAGACCGGCTGGCTGGAAGTGATGGGCTGCGGCATGGTTCACCCTAACGTGCTGCGCATGTCCGGGATCGACCCGGAAGAGTTCTCGGGCTTTGCCTTCGGCATGGGCGTTGAGCGCCTGGCCATGCTGCGTTACGGCGTGAACGACTTGCGTCTGTTCTTCGACAACGACTTGCGGTTCCTCGCGCAATTTCGCTAGTCGTAACGAATCTTTAGGAGAGCAGGATGAAATTCAGTGAACAATGGCTGCGTGGCTGGGTAAGCCCGCAGGTAGATCGCGACGAGCTGGTTGCTCGTCTGTCGATGGCCGGCCTTGAGGTCGATAGCGTAACGCCGGCCGCCGGTGTTTTCACCGGCGTGGTGGTGGGCGAGGTGCTGAGCACCGAGCAGCACCCCGATGCCGACAAGCTGCGTGTGTGCCAGGTCAGCAATGGCGTGGAAACCTTCCAGGTCGTGTGCGGAGCGCCAAACGTGCGCCCGGGCCTGAAGATTCCGTTTGCCATGATCGGCGCCGAACTGCCGGGCGACTTCAAGATCAAGAAAGCCAAGCTGCGTGGCGTTGAGTCCAACGGCATGCTGTGTTCCCAGGCCGAGCTGCAAGTCGGCGAGGGCAACGATGGCCTGATGGAACTGCCGGCCGATGCGCCAGTGGGTCAGGACATTCGCGTTTACCTGGAACTGGAAGACGCCAGCATCGAGGTCGACCTGACCCCGAACCGGGGTGACTGCCTATCCCTCGCCGGTCTGGCCCGTGAAGTGGGCGCGCTGTACAACGCCCCGGTCACCCGCCCGGTGGTGGCCGCAGTCGCTGCAGTCCACGACGAAGTGCGCCCTGTCGACGTACTGGCGCCAAACGCCTGCCCACGTTACCTGGGTCGTGTGATCCGCAACGTCGACCTGTCCAAGCCAACCCCACTGTGGATGGTTGAGCGCCTGCGTCGCGCCGACGTGCGCAGCATCGATGCCGCCGTGGACATCACCAACTACGTGATGCTGGAGCTGGGCCAACCGCTGCACGCCTTCGATCTTGCCGAAATCAATGGCGGCATCCGCGTGCGCATGGCCGAAGAAGGCGAGAAGCTGGTATTGCTCGACGGCCAGGAAGTCAGCCTGCGCGCCGACACCCTGGTAATTGCCGACCATTCCCGCGCCCTGGCGATTGCCGGCGTGATGGGTGGCGAGCACAGCGGCGTGTCCGAAACCACCCGCGATATTTTCATTGAGAGTGCGTTCTTCGACCAGATCGCCATCGCTGGCAAGGCTCGTTCCTACGGCCTGCACACCGATGCCTCGCACCGCTACGAGCGTGGTGTGGACTGGAAACTGGCCCGTGAAGCCATGGAGCGCGCCACTGGCCTGCTGCTGGAAATCACCGGCGGCGAAGCCGGCCCGATCACCGAAACCGTCAACGAGCAGTTCCTGCCGTCGATTGCACCGATTACCCTGCGCGCCAAAAGCGTCGAGCAAATGCTTGGCCTGGTGATTGAACCTGCGCAGATCGAGCAACTGCTGTCCGCACTCGGCCTGGGTATTTCCGCCGGTGGCGAAGGGCAGTGGCACGTAGAAGTGCCAAGCCATCGTTTCGACATCAGCCTGGAAGTCGACCTGATCGAAGAGCTGGCCCGCCTGTACGGCTACAACCGCCTGCCGGTTCGTTACCCGCAAGCGCGTCTGGCACCGCAACCCAAGGCCGAGGCGCGTGCGCACCTGCCAGAGTTGCGTCGCCTGCTGGTTGCCCGTGGCTACCAGGAAGCGGTGACTTATAGCTTCATCGATCCAAAGCAGTTTGAGCTGTTCAACCCAGGTGTTGAGCCGTTGCTGTTGGCTAACCCGATCTCCAATGACATGGCCGCCATGCGTTCGTCGCTGTGGCCGGGTCTGGTTAAGGCACTGTCCCATAACCTGAACCGTCAGCAGGACCGCGTGCGCATGTTCGAAAGCGGCCTGCGCTTTGTCGGCCAACTCGATGGCCTCAAGCAAGAGCCGATGCTGGCGGGTGTTGTCTGCGGTAGCCGCCTGCCAGAAGGCTGGGCACAGGGCCGCGATGGCGTGGACTTCTTCGACGTTAAAGCCGATGTGGAGGCGGTGCTGGGCTTTGCCGGTGCACTGGATGACTTCACGTTTGTGTCTGGTAGCCACCCGGCATTGCACCCGGGCCAGACTGCACGTATCGAGCGCGAAGGGCGTTTGGTGGGTTTTGTCGGTGCCATCCACCCTGAGCTGTCGAAAACATTGGGCCTGGACCGTCCGGTCTTTGTTTTTGAGCTGGTTCTGGCTGAAGTGGCGTCGGGCAAGATGCCTAAATTCAGCGAGTTGTCGCGCTTCCCTGAAGTGCGTCGTGACCTCGCGCTGATCGCCGACCGTGAAGTGGCCGCCACTGCCGTTCTGGACGTAATCCGTGAAAATGCAGGGGAATGGCTGACAGACCTCAGGCTATTTGACGTCTATCAGGGTAAAGGCATTGATCCGCATAGAAAAAGCCTTGCAGTTGGCTTGACCTGGCAGCATCCATCGCGCACTCTTAATGACGATGAGGTGAATACCACGACACAAAATATCCTCACCTCGCTCGAACAAAGGTTGAACGCCACGTTAAGGAAGTGACGTATGGGGGCTTTGACGAAAGCTGAGATGGCGGAACGTCTGTACGAAGAGTTGGGTCTGAACAAACGCGAAGCCAAGGAATTGGTCGAGCTGTTCTTTGAAGAAATTCGGCACGCTCTGGAAGACAACGAACAGGTCAAATTGTCCGGTTTCGGCAATTTTGACCTGCGGGACAAACGCCAGCGGCCTGGCCGCAATCCAAAAACGGGAGAAGAAATCCCGATCACGGCTCGCCGTGTGGTCACCTTTCGTCCAGGGCAGAAGTTGAAGGCCCGAGTTGAGGCTTATGCTGGAACCAAGTCATAACGACGAACTACCCGTCATCCCAGGCAAACGCTACTTCACCATTGGTGAAGTCAGCGAGCTCTGTGCGGTCAAGCCGCACGTGCTGCGCTATTGGGAGCAGGAGTTTCCTCAACTCAACCCCGTCAAACGCACCGGGAACCGTCGGTATTATCAGCGCCAGGATGTGCTGATGATCCGACAGATCCGTGCGTTGCTGTACGACCAGGGGTTCACCATCAGCGGCGCGCGCCAGCGTATGTCCGGTGATGAAGCCAAAGACGACACCACCCAATACAAGCAAATGATCCGCCAGATGATCTCCGAACTCGAAGATGTGCTGGTGGTGTTGAAGAAGTGATACAAGCTTTTAAAATACTTCCACATTTCAAAAGCTTGCGGTATATTCCGGATCGCTTCGTTACGAAGCAAACCCAGTAACACGCCTAGTCGGGGCGTAGCGCAGTCCGGTAGCGCACTAGCATGGGGTGCTAGGGGTCGAGTGTTCGAATCACTCCGTCCCGACCATATTTTTCAATGACTTAGCCCAATCTTCACAGGTTGGGCTTTTTCATGTCTGAAAAAATACTCCCACATTTACTCCCACGGATATTCTAGATCTAGGTAGCTTTGGTATCTCAAGGGCTGTGAGCTAGCGACAGCTTTGGCATAAGCAGCAACGTGGGCGTTAGTTGAAATCAGGAACTTCGGGTCCTTTTTCGGTGCGCCCAGCATGGGCGCAATCTTGTGGGAGAAGATCCCGCCGTAATGCAAAGCCAAGCAGCAGGCGAAAGATGTGATTCATCTCTGTCGTGGAGACGCAAAGCAAGCGGCCGAGATCTATAGCCCAAGAGAGGTGGTCGCTGAACCTATGACTGCCTGGAAGCCAGGCTACGTGTACGATCCGGGGGCCTTCGACACCAACTAGTGGTCTTGATCCTAGCTCTAGCATGTGATGGGCATACTGATAGCCATTTACCATCGGCATGGTGGTCGTTATCCTGAAGACACGAGAACAACCGGTTGTTATTTCAGGGAAAGGATATGAAGGACGTCATTGGCTTTTTTGCTTACGCGTCAACGCCTGCCGAGATAGGGCAAACCATTGAGAGTGCTGTTGCTACCAGCTCAAGAACCAATACGAAAACGGTTGTGTCTACCTGGAGGGCCTTGGACATCGTCGGTCACTTCATCTCTGACGAAGTGCTGGCAAGTATTGATGCAGCCGATTTCCTGGTTGCTGACATCAGTGAGCTAAATTTCAACGTCACGTATGAAATTGGCTACGCCCTTGGTAAATCAAAGCGCGTTCTGCTTGTCAAAAACAAAAGCCTCCAGTCGCAGGGGTTGAAAATTTCCGATGTCGGTATTTTTGACACCCTTGGGTTTCAGGAATACCAGAACTCGCCTGAGCTGAGCGGTTTCTTGAACAACGCGTCAGCCTGGAAATCGATTGACGTGTCTGCTGCGCTCAATCTCAAGGCACCGGTTTATTTGTTGGATACACCGCACAAAACCGACTGGTCGACCCGCATCATCTCGAGAATCAAAAAGGGCGGCTTCATCTTCCGTAACTTTGATCCAAACGAAACTCCCAGGCTTTCGGCCTATGACGCGATCAATCAGGTCGCACAATCCTATGGAGTTGTGGTTCCGTTGCTATCTACTGGGGCGACAGGAGCGGCCATCCACAACATGCGAGCCGCCTTCATTGCTGGTTTGGCCGATGGCATGGGCAAGGCGATGTGCATTCTTCAGTCAGGCGATGAGCCGGTCCCAGTGGATTATCGAGACTTTGTCCAGGTTACCTACCATCCGAATGATGTTAACCGCGCCATTGAGGTGTTTGCGTCCGATGTGACCCAAGCGTTTCAGCAGCTTGAGGCTTCTGGCGCGAAACCCGAGCGGTCATTTATCAAAAAACTCAACCTCGGCGCGACATCTGCCGAGAACGAAATGCGGGATCTCGAACGTTATTATCTGGAGACCGATCAGTTTCTGAAATCGTTGCGTGGCGAGGCGCATTTGGTCGTCGGTCGTAAGGGTTCTGGAAAATCAGCCATCTTTCTTCAAATCAGGGATGCCGAGCGCGACAAAAACCGTAACAAGAATATCGTTTTGGATTTGAAGCCAGACGGCTACAAACTCATCAAATTCAAAGAACGCATCCTTCAGTTTCTTTCCGAAGGCACCTACCAGCACACAATCACGGCGTTTTGGGAGTACGTGCTACTGCTGGAAATTTGCTACAAGATTTTGGAAAAAGACAAACAGCGTCACATCCATGATCATAGGCTGTATGAAGGCTATCGCGAGCTCGCCGAGCTGTATCGGGGAGAAGATTACGATTCAGAAGGCGATTTTTCTGAGCGCATGTCGATGCTCATGGAGAAAATCTACTCCGAATACCAATCCAAGTACGGTTCAACCAAAAGCGTCAATCTGAGCTCATTCGAAGTGACCGAACTCCTGTACAAGCATGACGTAAAGCAACTCAAACAAAAGCTGGGACGTTACCTTGAGAACAAGCAGGTGCTATGGCTTCTCTTCGACAATATTGATAATGGCTGGCCAACGTCCGGACTGAAGCATGAAGACCTGCTTATGGTCAGAGCTTTGATCGACGCTACGCGAAAAATTGAACGTCAGTTCAGCAGCGACAACATCAAGGTGCGCTCGGTAGTGTTCCTACGCAACGACGTCTACGAGCTGCTGGTCAAGGAGACGTCTGACCGCGGCAAGGAAGCCAGTGTGGTGCTGGATTGGACGGATTCTGACTTGTTACGCGAGCTCGTTCGTTTGCGAATCGTGTCCAACGGTCTTGAAGAAGACCTGGACTTCAAGTCGGCCTGGCTGCGGCTTTTTGTAAGCCATTACAAGGGCGAGGAAACGTCTCAGTTTCTGATAGAGCGTTCCTTGATGAGACCACGCTTTCTCTTGAATCTGATCAATCATTGCAAGAGCTTTGCCATCAACCTCAACCACGAGATTATCGAAGGCAGCGACATTGAGAAAGGCATCGCGGCCTATTCAGCGGATCTGCTGCGCGATATTGGCTACGAGCTTCAGGACGTGTCCGATGAGACTGAAGGCCTTCTCTACGCTTTCGTCGCATCATCCGCCGACCTTTCTGAGCAGCAGGTGATGGATACTCTCCTTAAGTCTGGGCTTGATCAGCAGAAGGCGAGTCGCGCGGTAGATCTGCTGCTTTGGTATGGATTCCTGGGCATTCGAATCAACTCGGACGATCCTAAGTTTATTTATGATTTTAGCTACAACAAAGCGCTCATGGACGGGGTTAAGAAGAACTCGAACCAAGCGGTCAGTCTTGTAATTAACCAGGCGTTTTGGCCAGCATTGATGATCAACCAATAATCTAAAAATCATCCGCCAGATGGTAGGGATAGCCCCGTTGTCTGCCTTAGCCGCCGTTGGCCTGACAGACCTCAAAACAATGCTCTATGTGCGTCGCACGATTCAGATTTGCCCTTTTGCCGGAGATCGAATTCGTGGTTGCTTCATATCTTTCGAGGGCTCATCAATGAGCCTTGCATGGGCTTAGCTTGTGCTCGAACAGGATCGATAGACAGCCGCGATTTTGATCAAACATTTTTGCGAGTAAGAGATCGCTGTGATGAAGTTATGCTTTGTCGTGATGGGGTATGGCAAGAAAACCGAGTATGAGTCTGGTCGCACGCTCGACCTGAATGCAACGTACGAAACGATTATCGAGCCCGCTGTCACCAGCCGCGGCTTACGCTGCGTTCGGGCTGACGAGATCATGCAGTCGGGACTTATCGACGTAAAAATGTACGACCTGCTGCTCAGGGCTGATCTGGTCATCGCCGATATTTCCACGGGAAACGTAAACGCCGTCTACGAACTGGGAGTACGTCACGCGCTGAGACCGAATTCGACCATCGTCATGAGCGAGGACAAGGGCAAGCTGTACTTTGACCTCAATCACATCAGCACTTTCCAGTATTCGCATTTTGGTGAGGACATTCTTGCACGTGAGGCGCGGCGCGCCACGGAGGCCCTGGGTAACCTGATTGAGGCCGTGATGGCCGCCCAGGCTATCGACAGTCCAGTTTATACGTTCCTGCCCAGGTTGCGCTCGCCGAGTATGTCGGATGAAGAGTTTGAAGAGTTGGTCGATGAAGCAGAAGCCGCTCAACAACGACTTTTTCATCACATGCGCGAAGGTGAAAAGTTGATGCGGCAGAGTCAACATCATGCTGCCAGCGTAGAGTTTGCTGCTGCAAGGGATATGAAGCCTGGTGAGCCTGATATTTTGCAAAAGCTTGCACTGAGCACCTATAAGTCAAAGATTCCTAATGAGCTCGCCGCGCTGCGAGCTGCCATGGAAGTGCTTAGCCCCCTCAATCCTGAAAGCTCGAATGACCCCGAGACTGTTGGCATTGCGGGAGCGATCGTCAAGCGAATCTGGCTGCTTGAGGGTGATAGAGCTTCACTTGACTCCGCCATTGCTTTTTATCGCCGAGGCTTTGAGGTCAAGCGTGACTATTACAACGGCGAAAACCTTGCGCTGTGCTTCGAGTTTCGAGCGCAAATACAAACAGAAGACGCGGAGAGAATGTTCGACTTCATGTGCGCGCAGAAAATCCGTGAAGCGATTTTGAGGATTCTGTTGCCTGTGCTGGAGTCTCCCGATTTCATTGAACGCAGCGACAGACGCTGGGTGTATGCGACTTTGGCCAACTGCTATTTTGCGGTCGGAGACGCCACGCAAGCCGAGACGTTCGAGAATCATTTTATGGGAGCCTTCATTGCTCAATGGGAGGTTGATACTTATCAGGCGGGCAAAAGTCACGTGTTAGCAACCCGAGAGAAACGGCTCGCAGCGGTGGCCCCGTCTCAGCACTGACCGTTTGAGGTTATCGACAATGCTCAACCAACGACTTCAAGAAAGGAACAGCGAAATGGGGTTGCCCAGAACATTCGTCGGCTTCAGCAGCACAGACCGACACATGTATGAACTGATGGGGGCGTGGAAGAAAAACACTCGGATCGATTTTGATTTCGCCGACTGCCAGTTGAACATGGCGTTGAACTCGGAAGACGAGGATTACATCAAGCGCAAATGCCGGGAAAGGATTGATATGGCCGGCACCTTCGCACTGCTGATTGGCAGGGACACGCGTTCGAAACACAAATACGTGCGTTGGGAGATACAGGTAGCGATAGAGAAGGGGTGCAAGCTCATCGGCATCAACCTGGACGGAGCCCGCCAGGTGAATGCTGATCTTTGCCCTCCCATCCTGCAGGACGTTGGGGCAGTGTTCGTCCCGTATTCCCCTGCCATTATTGCTCATGCCCTGGCGAACCCCACGGCAAGTGAGCGT
Organism: Pseudomonas sp. WS 5532; assembly: GCF_012985445.1. Taxonomy (NCBI): domain Bacteria; kingdom Pseudomonadati; phylum Pseudomonadota; class Gammaproteobacteria; order Pseudomonadales; family Pseudomonadaceae; genus Pseudomonas; species Pseudomonas sp. WS 5532. The sequence goes on along the minus strand of NZ_JAAQWK010000029.1, from coordinate 44,326 downwards.
GGCAACTATTTCTATCCGCCAGCCGTGTATCAAAAACTCGGCTATGAGGTTCCTTGATGCAGATTTCTGATTTCCCTGGTCTCTATCAGGCCGCCGATGAGCTGTCGGGTTCCGCTCAGAAGCATTTTCTTGCCGCGCTGCTCACTAACCTGGCGCTGTTGGTGGTGGCCGCAGTCGTCTCGGTTATCAATTATCCTCACTGGGGTGCAGCGGCCCTGCAGGCGGCTCTTTTAGCCGGCGCATTAGCCAGCTCTGTGTATTTGGCGACACAGCGGCCTGAGCGGCTTTGGTATTCGGGGCGTGCCGTCGCCGAATCAATCAAAACCATGGTGTGGCGCTACGTGTCCCGCGCAGAGCCTTTTCATGAAAGCGACGAGGCGGCCAAGAAGCATTTGCTGGCAAAGCTTACGCAAGTGGTTGAGCAAAACCCAGGCGTGTCGAACAAGCTGCTCACGCATCTGCCGGCCCAGCAAATTACGTACAAGATGAAGCTGATGAGGGCCGGTGATTTCGAAACCCGGCGCGATACGTACATCGAATCCCGGATCAACGACCAACTGGGATGGTATTCACGTAAAGCTAACTTCAACGCCCAGGCCGCCAAGTATTTCTTCATTACATTGATCGCCGTTAACGCCATCGCTTTTGGATGTGCGCTGATCAAGATCGCCAACGTGGAATACCAATACTTTCCGACTGACGTGCTGATCGCTGTTGCAGCAAGTATTCTGACGTGGATGCAGGCAAAACGCTTCACTGAGCTATCGGCGTCTTACGCACTGACTGCGCATGAGATTACGCTTATACGTGAACAGGCCGATGAGCTGAAAAAAGATGAGCATTTGTCGACATTTGTAGGTGACGCTGAGAACGCATTTTCTCGTGAGCACACTCAGTGGGAGGCAAGGAAGGACAACTGACAGCGCCTCGCGTGCGAACGACTACTGGCAGGAGTAGGGCGCTAGTTTCAGAAGCTAAACACCTTCCTGCCGGCAGCTTATTTAAGCTCGTCGGAGAGCTTCGACCAGGGTACGGTTTTGATCTTGTGTTCCGATACCCATTTAGGCTCAGCTGCGCCGAACTGCTTACCGGAATGCACAGCTACAACCTTCTTGCCAAGCTCTAGGCTCTTTTCTACCTCCCATTTCACCCACTTGCTCTGGGCAGTGTCCTTGGAAATGAAGACCACAGTGATAGATGAGCGGTTGATGCGCTCGGCGATCTTGCGCTTGATGTACTCCGCCTGCTCACTGTCGTAGGGTTCGCGGACTGAATGATCATTGAACTCGATGTCATTGTTATCGTTTTTTGCCTGTCCCCTGAGCAGATTGACCTCAGCCATGTCCTCAGTGGCAAAACTGATGAACACGTTGCGCTTGCCCTCATTTAGAGCAGCCTTGGCTTTTTGCTCCAGTGACCTGACATCACCGAGTCGGCTCCATCCACCTGTGCTGCTACCGCCCATCATTGGCACCCTCAAATTTGAATTCGTTGCAGGCGATACAGTTGCCGCACGGCTGTTCTTCACCCAGGTGGCACGAGTAGGTCTGAGAGATGCCTTTCTCGGCTGCCAGCGTCACGACGTCAGGTTTGGTGAACGATGAGAGCGGTGCAAGCACCTTGATATTCCGGCCCATGCATAGAGTTATCATGCGCTCAGCCTCCTCGAGGAATCCGGAGGTCTGATCAGGAAAAAGGCTGGTGCTTTCGTGAAGCAATCCGATGGAGATCGCATCGGCGTTTTTCTGATGGGCGTAAGCGGCGGCGGTCAACAGAAAAAGCATGTTCCGGCCGGGAGTGAAGGCGTCGTCAATGATGTGCAAGGTCGGGTCGGTGAGTCCCGAGCGAATCAACCTGCCAAATCCCGACAGACCGGCAATTTCGGGCTCAGGAAGTCCAAGCTTCTGCATGGCCAGCTTGCAGGCTGCGAGCTCTCGGTCGCGGGCGCGTTGACCATAATCTACAAAGAGTGGAAATATCTGCAGGCCTTGCTCCTGTGCCAACTTGGCGACGAGCGTAGAGTCTAGGCCTCCGGAAACCAGTGTCACGATACTCATACTAAAACAGCCTCCTGCTTGCGATTTGCAACGCGCATAACGATCCATATGGCCCAATCCAAAAGACCAACCGGGCAATCCATTTCCCGGGCATGGTCACGAAGCCTGTCTTCATGCCTGCCATACTGATTCAATCCGGATATGGATACCTGAGTGCCTGAATATATCCCCTGAGCAGACATGTAATTGAGCACGTGCCGATCAAGGATTGCCAAGTCATAAGTAACCCCGCAATTGCGCAAAAACATACTGGCTTGCTTGGGCCCCATACCGGATGCATGGGCCACTAGCCACGCGCGTACATCACTGACGTCACCACTGATCAGCGCCTTGAGTGAGCCGCCAATGCTTGCTACGGCCGCCCACGTGGACGCTAAGTGACCGGCTTTTGCCCTGGGAAACCTGTAAGTGCGCATTTTGCCGTCGACAACGAGAGGGGTTCTGAGCACTTCAAACAATTTCTCGGCAAGGTGCTCGCTGTGTTGTTTGTTGTGATAAAGATAGCCACGTTCATCGATGGCATCGGCGGCTGCCATAGCGAGCGGGTAGGGGACCTGGCTACTGAGAATGCAGCAAGAAAGCTCCCACCATAGATGACGCTCGTCAGACACTGCGCCGGCTTCGATGCGTGTGCGAATATCTGGACAGACCGCAGCGACAGCTCTGCAGAGCGCTTCAGCGCTATAAGTGGTCATAGAAAAATTCCTGGGAATAGCGATCGAAGCTCGGCGCTTTTCATGCCGGTAACTCCCATGGCGAACGGTTCTTCGCGGCCTTTCGAATACATGTCACGCATGATTCGGCCAAACTCCGCATAATACTCTAGATTGTGGAACGCAACCTTGCCTGCGTAGCCTATGTTGTTGTTTGCCATCACCCTATCCATAAATTCACTTCGGATCCTTTTCGTTTTGAAAAAGTCGAAGTGTTGGAAGTGGTGAAGCCGCTCAAGCTCAGGATCTACCGCAAACCGACACCACTCAAGACCGTCGAACGTGTCCGCGCCAGCGGCCGCCAGTAGTGCAATGCTCCACGGGTTTCCAGTGCCCAGTAGATGAATGGGTTGATAATAGGGCAGCTTGTCCAGTTCATCCCTGATATGTCTGACAGTCAATGCACGCTGCGCAAGGCCCGCACCCAGTTCCCTTTCCGGAATGGCGATGATAGGCGGTTGCAGGTGCTCGGATATCGCCCTGACGATCCGAGGAAGTCTTTCGAGCCCCTTAGGGGTCTGCTTGACGTGAATGATGGGTAGCACCGGAGCAGAGGTGTGCTTGGCGTCGCGCTCCACTGCTTTTATGACCTGCCTGACCGCCACTTCGAATTTGTCACTGGGGGTCATGTTGTCAAAACAGAACGCCCAATCGTGTGGCGTATCGGTTAGCGCGCGCTTCAGGTTCGATGGCTTCCACTGTTTGTCATTCAGGCGGTAAGCCTCATAATTGCCCGAGTCGATGAGAACAAAACCGCCTAGGTCTCGATAGGTCGTTATTTCAGCAATCATCTTGTGTCGCGATTCAGAATTAACCAGGTCATAGGCAGAAACAAGAATCGAGCGCGTCGGATACACCGTTAATGCTTCCAACGCTTCTACGGGATCGAACTGTGTCTCGTGTGACGAAACAGACATGAAGACATTAGGAAGGGCAAGCGCACCGTCAGCTATCGTGGCTAACCGGACGGGCTTACCCTGAGGAGGTACAACGAGCCCGATTTTCTTCTGCAGCAACTGAAAGCATGAGTGATCTGCTTCGCCCTGCCATGACCGGAAATCAACACTGCTGAAGTGACCATATGGGTACGGCGGATCACTGTCATCCAAAATGAGAGGGACGACCTTCTTTTGATATTTTTCTGCCAAGCTCAACTCGCCAGTGATGGTGTGCTTGTGAGCAAATGAGGAATATAGAGCAACGACGCATTTCGCTTCTTTGAGATTTTCTGTAATCGCGACACTGAAGTCGCCAACTATCAAATCGTCTAGCCACACGCTCCAGGACGCGGAGAGGAGATCGCGAACCTTCAGCGCTGTCTTGCTATTTTCTTTGGCATATATGATATAGACGTCCGCCATGGATCGATCTGGCCTCAGCTGGTTACATTCCGTTGCATGACCCTGCGGGCGATGCCGATTATTGTTTTATCTTTCAGTGAGTGGCAGCGGCTTCGCCAGCAGCCCAGACTGCGAGGTACATTGCTGTCGTGAAGTCATCCGTTGTCTCTGTTGCAACGGTTAATACACTCGCGGCAGTAGTGCGCTCGTGGAGTGTGATGATCGGAATTGATCGGGCTCGGTCTTCTGCAATTCGTGCCAGGGACTCCACCGACAACTCATCATTTATTACCAAGGTCGCATCCGTATTCCAGCCAGCGTTTGCCACTTCAATCTGTGGACATGTCACATCAACACCCAGTTCGCGCAATGCAAACCGGGCTTCTTCCATCGTGTATCGCTGTCCTAGTGAATCAACACCACCTTCAAGACGAACCCTGCCACCTCTCCAAGATGAGATAGGCTGACGTTGCTTGAGGATGGATTCATCAAACTCGAACGCACGGGTATCGCAATAGACAGATACCGACCGTGACGCCAGATCTGCAGCTTGGTGAGGCGGCAGTTCGCCTTGCGCCCAATGAACCGCAAATACGGCAGTAAATATGTCACCTGTTCCGATTTTAAAAACACTGCTGGAACGATAAGCCGGTATGTGTGAAATCTTGCCTACACCCTCGTAAACTGAGGCGCCACGTGCACCTTGTTTGATCACGACAACCTGTGCGCGTTGTTTTTTCAGCAGGTGTTGCGCCGCTAAGTGCAACTCATCGATTCCAGTTATCTGGCGCACTTCCAGTTCATTCATTACTAGGGCCAATTCTCTGGCCGTCGACCCATTGGCTCCAAACGATGGCGGGTTATGCCAGGTTTGCGGGTCGTATACGGCCCGATTCGCCGTGACCACCGCATCTCCCTCAAGAAAGCCGAAGCGCAAAACGGCGTTCCCAGTCACCGATATCGAGTTTTCGCGGTTGATGGACGCGCGGGGTGGCTCAATATGGGGCGAAGAAAGGGGGTGGAAATACGCAAAGACTATTGGCGATGGCCTGGTAGCGGCATGCGTGATGATTCCCTGCGACTCCAGCGAAACCAATGCGGAGCGATCAGCGGGGGAGGCATAAGTGGAAAACTCGACACCCGAAGCCAGTGCGTTGGCGGCCAAGGCAGCGCGACCTCCAGAGCCCAGCGTAGAGTCCCAGAACGGTACATCACATAACTCGCGATATAGACCACCAACGATGTGCATTCCGTGCCCTCGGTCAGTCTTACGTCGGATCGGCAGCCAATGCATCGCTTCAGAGACTGAAGTTCAGATGATTTGCTCTTTAACGCATATCGCATCATGCCCTACAAAAAAAGCCTGAAAACCAGCAGCCACATAGTCGCTGCGCGGCGAACGACAACGATCGTCGATTGACACTTCGGTCGATCAAGCTCACGTCCTCGAGGCCCGATGATGCTGCACGAGTATAGGTGTCATGATGATATTATCGTCAAGCAGGGCGCCCCAAAAAACTTTGAGACTAAGCCAATCAACCATCGAACTCTATGAGCTCCTGGAGAGCGGCAACGGAACGGTTCAGTAATGAGCGCTGCCCCGAGTTGATTGTGCATGTCGAGCACCCAATGGGATGCTACGGAGATTTAAGCTTTTTCGAGCTTAAGAAAGGGATTATCGGTAGGTACGGCCGCAGCTTTGAACAATAGTGCTGGTTCTTCTAGCAAATAGCCTTTGAGTTTTGCCTTCTTACGGGGACCTTCGACCTGACAAGCCCAGATATTTAGACCGTCGTCACGCTTCCTGTGGACCTTCAATTTTTCGAATTGCTTCTGCACCCAACGCCATTCTTCAGTCTCTTGATTGGCACCCTGAGAGATACCAGGGAACTCCTGCGCATAGCGTTGGAAGAGACCAGGCGTGACCAGAAATACGCTGCCACTCACCGTGTGGATTTTGGCCTTGCTGTCATTGATGACCAGTTTGTGGCTCAGGATGCTTTCCTTGACCCAATTCAAGAATGCCTGGCCAGGGTTATTCGAAGGAGGATTTGAGATTTCGAGAGCGTTTGCTGACGGTGCATCACGTGCCTCGGGTTCTGCCATTTCGAACATATCCAGCAACGCTCCTAAGTAGTCGGCATCTTCCGTGGCTACGGGATCTGGCTGTGATGGGCTTTGATCTGATCCTCTACTGACAACCTTGGGTGCTAGTGGCGATGCCGGAGCGTCAGTTGAGTGGTCATCGACTGCGAAGCTTACCGTTCCGCTGAAAGCTTCAGGTCGGTCTTCGTTCGCCCAAATCAACGCCGGTTGAAGGCGCAGAAAGGTAAAGCTCTGCTGCCAGTTTCCCTGCGTGACAAGCGCAGTCCAGATGGCTTTGCCTTCCGGCGTGGACTCAACCAATCCATGCGATTGCAGTTCGTCGAACACAGCAATGTTGGACGACGGAATGCCTTCTATCGCTTGTGAAAGCAAATAAGCTCGGAGTTTGTCCGTGACTGCCTTACTAACCAACCACAGGGAGTCCTGGGTCAGCCATCCCGCGGCCCCTGGCTGGTTGAGTTTCAGCTCGTGCTGAACGAGATGACGCAGTCCGCTGATCAAGTGATGTTGCAGCGTATGAATCGGCGCTTGCAACGCCTTGCTTGGGTTGCCACCGATGTTCTGTGCGGTGGAGACCCGGTCGGCTTGAATCACCAACTCGCCCAGCACGCCGGCGCGTTCATACTGGCCGGCTAGGACATACAGCAGACTCGCCCACAGCGGCGGAAAGCCACTCAGCCAATCGAGGATCGGTCGGTTGAGAATCTGGGTGTAGAGCAAGCCTGCGGCGGCGCCGTGCAGGTGATAATCGCGACCTTTGAGGTAGCGAAAGCGGTAGGGCTGATCCAGGGGACCCTGCCAAGGATGCCAAACACGGCCATCCTGGCGTTCGACTAGCAGGTCCACGGCGATCTTGCCGATGTCATGCAGAAGGGCACCATAAGCAATACCCGCCGACCAGGCATCGGTCTGGGCGGCTTGGTCTTCGGGCGCAGCGCCGGTTGGCAGCAGATACGACTGACGCAGTTTCAAACTGCAAGCGACCAGTTCCAGTCCATGGTCGAGCATGCCGCCAAGGTAAGCATGGTGGTGCGTCTCGCTGGCAGGCAGTTGCTGGACCTGTTCGGCGTAGCGATGGATCGGATTTATATAGAGCTGGGTGAACTGCGCGTGGGAGAGGGCGGTGTACTGCCAGATGCGGTCGAGCAACTGGCGGCGGTGTTCCGCGGCTAACAAACTGTGAGCCGACTCGATGGGCAGGTAACCTTCGGCGACGTTGACGGTCGGTGGCGGAGGGGGCTTCTGCCTTTTGCGGCGAAACAGGCTGAGCATCGTGATCTCCGGGAAGTGGCTGGGTCATTGGCCTTTTAGCCTTTTCGGATAGCGCTCTTACCCTTGAGTGCCCATTCCCTTCCAACCCTTACCCGTCCTTTTGGCTCGTGTCCCTTTGTGAGGCAATCGGAATATGGATACTGCTAGGCATCATTTTTTTGGGGGCTAGTACGGAAAAGAAAAGAGTCGGTACACTGCGGTGCCTATTTTTTGGGTCTTGCCATGAACCTTACTGACGCCACGCTCGTGCTGCTGCTCGCGGCACGTATCCATGGGACCGACGAAGCCGTCAGGGCCTCGGCGAAGAGCGTGGTCAAGAAGTTACCGCGCAGTAAACGCGATCTGATCTACAAGGTGATCGACAGCCGGAGTCCGCTCGAGCTGGTGGATTTTCTGGCGCAGAACCTGGATACATAACGGCATGCTGCGGGTGTGCGCCCCTCTCTTTTTCTTTGCGTGAGGGGCCCGCCGTCTGTTTTCTGGAAACAGAAAAAAGGGCTCAACTCGCGTTGGGCCCTGTGAAGCGTTTGCAGCGGTGAGGTAACGATCAAGCTCCATCGTTCATGCATAGTGAGTCATCCAAGACCGCTTGCTTCAGTTGCTGCTCCAGGTTGAGTACATACTCCGAGGCGCTTCGGGCCTGGCCACTGGCGCGGAAGATCGCGCGTTTGTCAGCCTTGAGCAGGCCGAGCCAGGAGTCAATGTAGCCCTCGTGCCTAAGTTCTCCCTGTATACCGGTGTAGGCACATAAAAACGCAGCGCCCATCTCGGCGATCAACTCCTCAAACGCGTAGCCTGGCGAGCCGAACGGACAGGCTGACGTCATGCCTTCGCGCTGCAACCGAGAGTGATGCCCGGTCCAGTGCGTCAGCTCATGAAGTGCCGTGGCGTAGTACCCGCCTTCATCGTGAAATTGTGCTTTTGTCGGCAGTTGGATGAGATCCCTGATCGGGTGGTAAAAGGCTTCGTCGGCAGGCCGATGAACGATGCGTGCACCTGAACTTAATAGCAGATTTTCCGCGGCGCTGTTGGGCTGGAAGGGATCACTCTGTTCCGTCTCGAGCAGGGTTTCATTGAGCATTTCGAGCCCCTCCGTTTGCTCGATGTTGAACAGAAAATGTGTCCTGAGAATGCCGAAGTGAGCGACCTTGGGTTGACCGTTTTCATCGAGTACGGGTTGGCCTGACTCGGTCTGTTCCTCGCGCTCCATCGGCTTGTAGAGCACCGCCAGAGTGCTGTGCTCACCCTTACGAATGTGCCCACCGGTCTTTTTGGCTTGGTTGAAGGTCAGCCAACGATCTTGAGTGAACCCCTGCAACCTGGCCTCGGCCCAGAGCAGCGGTAAATTGATGCCCGAATACGGACGTCGTGTGATGGCGTTGACGGGGTAGGGTTGATGACCGATGTAAGCGGAGCCACTTGAGGACCAGGGTTTGATCCAGGGAGCAACGCCTTGGTCTAACGCGGTAACGATCTTGTCAGTTACGTCTTGGTAGATATCGCGCATGGCAATTTCCTCGAGAGAAAACGGAGGAACGCCTTGCCCGTCGGGGGAGGGTTCCCCGGTTGGGTGATGGGTTGGATTGATGCAGGTCTTGCATGCCGCCCGAATGTGGAGGTGGGCGCCGCCCATTGCGCTTAGCGCTGGTGTTCTCCTGCAAGCGCTATCAGCAAGGCGGCAGGCTGACCCGGTTCTTGGAGTAGGCTCAGACTCAATTGCAGCAACGGGTCGTGGTGTAAGTGATCGGTTGGTTCAATGTGGATTACCTCGAACAGCACGTAGGGCTTGTGTGGATAGGCCAGGTGGGCTTCGAAGGCTGCGCGCAATACGTGGCTCAACCGATCGACCTGCAGCTTCTCAGCGTGATCGGATTGCTCGAGCAGTACTGCGCGTTGCCACGCGCCAGGGGTGAACACGATGGGCAACCGAAGGGTGTTCAGTGTTTGCGGTGTAAGTGAGTCGGGCATGGTATGTCTCCGTTGAATACGCGAAGAAACCTGCCCTGTGCGGGGAAAGATTTCCCCGCAGTGGGTTGAAGAAAATCAAGAGGGCTTATCTCACGAGCAGCGCTCGAAAGGCGCTCAGGAGAGCAGTAGGCGTTCATCATCGTAGCAACGGTCACCGTGCGAGCCACCGAACGCTAATCGCACTTGGGGAGAACCATCATCGAAGTGACGGAGCCTTGAAGGTTCTGGCTACCTGGGAAAGTGCTGTCGATAACAGCGATCCGTACCTTGTATTTAGCTGGACGATTTATCTGGGTCAATCACTGTAGATAGGCTTTTTCACGGGGCTTGTCTTCTGTCTTCCAGTGAAGATTTTTTCGGCTGGGCAAACTGATAAACGGTCAGGCACGGACAGTTTTCAGTAGTAGGCTGTTACTCCTGTCTCAACCATGAAAACGCTCAGAAGAGTGCGAGAGCATGCCGACTCAGCAACCTGTTCAGAATTCACGTGGCCACAGCTGGGCGTACGCATGTGGCACGTCGGTAAAGCGTGGTTATCGCAAATTGCAAGCGTTTGAGTCCCGCCTGGCTGAGCGTGCGGTGACGGCAGGTATGCCCGCAGGTAAATTACTTGTTCGCGGGAGCTTTCTGATTGCCAAACTGGCATTGATCGGAGGATTGCTCTTTGTCAGTGTTTGGCTGGTTACTTTTTTTGTGATGATGCTGGCTGTCATCACTTTGCTATGGTTCAGGGCTTTTGTTGGTTCCGATCATCAAGAGGAAAGTCCAGGGCCAGACTACCTAGGTGCTGATCTCTACATCGGTGACTTCGATGACAATGGGCATTATATAGGCGACAGCAAGTCATCTAATTGAACGTTTTGCAGCACCCAATATTTGATCCGTACCTTTGCTCGCTGAATCACTTGCGGCTTTGCTACCGTTCGCCAACATGCCTTGAATCCCGTTGCCGACTGAATATCCTGCCCAGCTCATGGCCCCTAGAAACAGCATTGGTAGCACGATGAACATCGCCCCCATCACATACTCGATCACCTGTGCCGTGACGGTTCCATCCATGAAGCCGGATGTGGGCAGCGATAACAGCACTTGATTGGAAGCCGAAACCTGGTTGTACAGCGTATCGAGCATGCTGGAGTCGATCCAGCGAGCGAGTTCCCACCAGAAGCTCAGCATGTGTAAGGTGAACAGCGCGAACGTCACGGTCATGACAGTTTTCAACTGGTAGGTACTGACCAGCAGGATCAGCGGCAAGCTGATGATGACGCCCATGATCAGGAACGCCTGCACCATCGGCAAGGCGGCGCGTAGTGCATTCATTGCCGGGAAGTTGCTGAAGGAACCGAGGGCCAGCCCGGTATTGGTGGCTAGGTTATTGAGCCCCTGATTGATCGAGCCGCCACGAGCGCTGGAACCATAGTCCTGGTACACCTGTCCGGGCGACATGGACATCGATTGCTGGCGCGGACTGACCAGTTCGCGCAGGGTGGCATCCTCGATGTCGTTGCTCGAGCGGCCAGTCAGCCAATTTTTCAGCTGAGTCAGCAGAGAGGGATCAACCTGCTGGATCAACTGCTCGCGCAAGCCAACACCGCTGTCGCTCCACCACTGCTTGCAAGTGGGGTAGCCCGCGGCACTCTCCAGCCGCGGCAAGGAAACATCGCGGCTTTCGTCATACGGCCAACTGATTCGCGGTGTGCGTGAACGATCCGTGTCGTAGTAGCCGGGCGTGTCGAGAAGATAGCTTGAGCCGATCCAGGACGCGTCGTGACTTTGTGCCTTGTCCAGTTGCGGGCGATTGGTAAACAACCGAGAACGGGAATAGCCATAACAGTCGCGGGTGAAGTCGGCGACTTCCTGCAGCAGTACCTGGCTGTTGATACGCGAGCTGTCGATCTCCATGCGCATCTGCCGAATATCCGGTGCGCAGGGAATGGAGGCGGTGGCTGCGGCGGTTACTCCTTTGCTCAAGGCATGCACTAGAAACCACCAGATCGGTACGTTGGCGGAGCGTTCGCCGATGGTATTGAAGGTTGTCCCCCAGGCGGTTTCCGCTGGCTTGGCCACATTTACGCCGCAGCGCTGACTTGCCGCATCATCGAACGTCATTGACGAGAGGCTCAACGGAAAGACCGGCGCGCAGCCGAACAATACGACGATGTAGGCCAGCCACAACCGGTTCTCGATCCGTGGCACCGAGAGCAATCCCTTGTTTCCCTCATCCGCGCCTTGCTGACGGGCTGACAGCCATTCCTGGAGGATGATCGCGCCAAAGGGCGCGGCGAACAGTCCGGTGTCGGACAGGACGCTCCAGAGTCCGTTGTTGATGATCCAGGCCAGCAGGGAGAGGTAAAACTCCAAGTAGCTGTTGGTGCTCATGAGCATGGTGGTGACCTCACAGTCGGGTGAGTTCGACGAAGGTAAAGAGCACGAGCCCTAATGCCCCGATGCGTTTCACGCGCAGTCGATCCTGTGGTCGATGTCGGTAGCGCCGAAGCAGATCCACCCACAGCGCGAAGAGGGCGCCGTAGAGCAGGGCACGCCACCACTGCAGATAGGGCCTTACGGATTCGAATGCCTGCTGCCAGACCTCGAAGCTGCCCAGCGCAGCGTGGCCGATCCATGCGACCAGTGCGGCGGTCAGGATCATCACTGCGGCAATCCCCAGACTCGAAAGCAAAGTGAATAGCGGTGAGCGTTTCATGGCTCACTTGCGCCTGGCGTCAGCGTCATTGAGTCGGCCCGGCTCAGGGTCGCCTTGCTCGACGGTGCGCGAAGCATCAGCACCGCCGGCATGCCGATCGAGCACTAGGCTGGCGGTATTGGTGGCCAGCATCTGCCGGACCTGCAGTTCGGTCTGCAGCAGGCGGATTTCGCGCTCCAGAGCGTCGATGTTTTTCGTCAAGGCGGTTTGGGCCGGCTCGGCGGAGGCGATGTTCGGTTCGTGACTGCCCGCCAACAGGGTGCGCAGTAGCAGCAACGCTTTGTCGAGCACACTGGACAAGGCCGTCTCACTGGCCAGGCGCCGTGCCAACAGATCCTGGTCGGGATCGTCGCGCAGGGCTTCGACCACGCCACGGGTTACCGGCAGCATTGGGCTGGAGGCTTTAGCCAGATTGTCAGGGGTAGGCGGCAGTGAGCCAGACAGCAGCCCTTGCAGGGCCTTGAGGCGTTCGCTGTAGGCCTCCTGGATCAGCGGCGTCAGTCCGCTGCCAGCGGTCGCACGCAGGGTTTCGCAGGTATCGCAGGTCGTGACTTCAGTTTCGCCCAGCACGCGAACGGCCCATTCGGATTCCTCCTGGGGCGAAGCCCAGGTCTGGCAAATGGCCCCACCCAGGCAATCGCTATTACTAATCGAGGCATTGTCATCCATCGACCGGTTATGCAGCAGGTTGTAGCCCGCGCGCACTACGTCGGCGGTCACCCGAATGGGCGTCTGCCCATCACCGCCAGCCTTCGAGCCGCCGACCCAGGACACCCCCTTGTTGCCGTTATGGGCCTCGGTGTTTTTCACCGCGGCCACCGCATCACCGCCGGTTTGCTCCAGATTGCCCTGCATCTCCTGGTTCTTGGCCAGCGCGCCCCAGCCGGCTTGACCGACCTTGTCCGCCATCTTCTCGGCCATGGCCTGGCAGGTCAGCTTCGAGCGGTCGAAGTCGATACGCCCCTGCATCACCCCGTTGCTCAACAACTCATAGAGGCCGGGGTTGGCGCGTTGGATGATCAACGCCGGCAGCGACATCACGGCTTGGGTCGCGTTCTGCACGATGCTGCCCATGATCTGCTGGAAACCTTCGGTGACGCCGTTCAGCTGGTTTTGCAGGGTGTTGGTGAGGCTCATGTTTCCGCACATCATGTTCGCCCGCCATGACCCGCCGACACCGAGACCACTGGGTCGGTAGAGCGAGCTCGGTGAGCCGACTGCCGAGCCGCCACCAATGGTGTACATCACTCGGTCGTCGAGTACTTCACCTTGAGTACCCAGACGGTAATCGCCCTCGGCGGCGTAGGCATGTGTGGCAATGGCGAGCAGTCCACAGAGCAACAGACTCATCGTGCCCAACCAGGGCCGCGCGAGAAGCCGACTCATGAAGCACCTCCTTCGAAGTCGATGCTGAACAGGAAGGTCTGTCCCTCACGTTTGCAGCAGCTATAGGGACGCCACAGCGACCAGGCGTAGCCGCCATCCGCGCTCTGTACCGGATCGCTGGGGAAGATGGCGCACGTGGGCTGCACCTGGGGGTAGAGCAATTGCCATTTGTGGGTCGAAGCGTCGTTTTCAACGATCGGGCCAGGCGGCCAGTAGCCGTCGCGTTTGGCGGGCGTGAGTGGTAAGTACACATGCGGCTGCCAGTTGTGGGTAATCACATCGCCGGCGCGTTGCGCCATGACTGCGGCCGCCTTGAAATCGTCGGGCTGTACCAGAAAGCCCTGCCGGGGATAAACGTTGCCCCACATGTTTCCCGAGACCTGACGACCAATTTCACGGATCCCCGGCATGAGCGATTCGGGGTAGAAACTTTCTGGGATGCCATGGCGCCAGGCCAGTGAGTCCAGGGTACTCAGGTAGTAAGGCATTAATGCAGTTGCACCGCTGGCGCAGGCATAGCCGGATTGCGAAGCCAATTGCGTTGCGACCCAGCCACCGGGGTGGCCGATGCCATCAACGTTCTTGAATCGAGGCAGGTTGTCGCGGCGGGCGTTCGGCGTGATCAGGTTGCCGCCACCTTCTGCACCGCTGATGGGAGCGGAGAGGGTGGTCATCTCGGTCCAGGGGTTATTGCCGGTGGTGGCGTAGCTCGAGACGACCAGTTCAGGAATGAAATGACGAACCTTGGTCGAGGTTTTGACTGTGCAGCCGAAGGGCGTGCAGAGTAGCCAGAAACAAATGCCGACGACCCTGTATTCGAGACAGTTTGGCGAAAGCACGGAGGAGGTGATGCTGACGGTGTCCAGCGCCATGCTTGGGCCGCACGCCAGCAGAATGCTTAGCGCCAAGGGCCTTAGTTTTGTGGGCGGAAGTGACGAGCAGGCAACAGGCATTATCCAGGCTCTCGGTGTATGGCCTGGGCAGGTTCGGTTAGGGACTGAAGACTGTCAGTGGGAATTATGAAGGCGGATCTATCGGATTTGTGAGGCGTGGGTCTATTATTTGACGTGAAGGGAGCTGCGCAGGGTATCGGCGTCTACAAGTAGTTGATCTGTGGTGATTTCGAAAATATTGGCGAGTTTGCACAGGACCAACAGCGAGGGGTTGCCCGCGCATCGTTCGATTTGGCTGACGTAGGTGCGATCCACCTCGGCCATGAGCGCCAGCTGCTCCTGGGTAAGGTTCTTTACGCGCCGCATCCAGCGGATGTTCTCCGCCAGTTGCAGACGAAGTTGTTCGTAGTCTTGAGTCATGCGCGCAAATTGCGCCTTGAGGGACTCTCAATCCACGGGATATAGTCTACATTGGCATTCAACTAGGCCATTTGGTGTTCATGCCTGGTATCGAGCGTTCATTTGGTGTCGTTACGCTTTTCGAAGCTGCGCCCAGCATCTAACAATAAATCAGAAATTTAGGGTGTGTATGGACCAAAACTACATTTCAATTCCTGCGGCGGATGGTTGCCCAAGTCTTCTGACACCTTGGGGCAGCGAATTTTCGCCGATGATCGAGCGTGGTGTGCAATGTGCCCAGGCTTGGCTTGAGGCAACGACCGATATTCCTTTGTGGTGGGAACTGGCGCAAACGCGCAAGACCTTTCCTGTCGGTGACTGCCAAGATGCCTTCGAAGCCGGTTTTCTGTTGAGAATTCAGCAACGGCTTCGGAGCGTGTCACAGTAACCCTGTTGCTTATGGGCGATTGCATCGTCTTGATCGCCCGTTTGCACTCAACCTGGCTGCATCGACACAGACCATGCAGTTTAAGAACGATTGCCGCTTCGCTGGCGCGTTTTTTCCACCGGCTGAACAACTCGGTGGGGGATTGTGCTTCCCTTATTTGGGCGCTGCACCAAGGGCGGCACTTGCTTCAAATGCCACCGGTCATGCATCGAACGTGAAAATCTCTTGAAAGGTATGGTTCCAGACGCCATTCCTCTAGAATGAAGGCTGACAGAAGTAGCTTTCGCCCTGTTACAAACAGGTTTACGTAGCTAAGATTCTGATTAAGTGCAGATTCTGCACGCTCTGAGAACGTGGAGCGCGATATGAAAGCCAAACGAGTGTTGAGTGACGATCTGGTGAGCCGACTGGAGGATAAGATCCCGGTCATGGCTGAAGGCGCCATCAATACCGCCTATATCAACGCCCTGGCTGCCGGCCGCAGTGTGATGGAAGTCATGAACGGCATGCTTGTTGAAACGACTGCTGACGGTAAGCACAAAGTCATTCGGGTGGCCAAGCCCAAGCACAAAGTGACTCTGGGTGGCGTCATTAAGGTGCGCCGTTGCTCATGACTGTCCCTCGGTTGAGGGTCTTTGCTGGACCCAACGGCTCCGGCAAGAGCACGATGAAGAGTGCCATCCCTTCCCACCTGATCGGTATCTACATTAACCCGGATGAAATCGAGAAGGCTGCCAAAGACAGCGGTCGTCTGGAGTTCAGTGATTTTCAACTGGAAGTTGAGGGTGATGAGGTCCTCGGTTTCATTAGGGAGCATCGGCTGGTCAGGTCTGCCCGGCTCGATGAGGAGGCGACCAACATAGGCTTTAGCAGCAACGGCCTGAATTTCCAGACGGTCGCGATGAACTCCTATTTTGCCTCCGTGCTCTCTGACTTCATCCGGAACAAGCTCCTCGAAGACCAGCTGTCTTTCACCTTCGAAACGGTGATGTCTAGCGACGACAAAATCGCTTTTATGCTCAAGGCAAGAGAGTCTGGATACCGAACCTACCTGTACTTTGTGGCAACTGAAGACCCTGACATCAATATCAACAGGGTCAGGAACCGTGTCGCGGCAGGTGGGCACCCAGTTCCCACAGAAAAAATTGTACAGCGCTACGGCCGTTGCCTGAGCCTGCTGCCTGTGGCTATTGCTGCTTCGGACCGGGCCTACATCTTCGATAACTCCGGTGCCGATCTGGTGCTGCTGGCCGAAGTTACGGATGGGACGGACCTTGAGTTCAAGGTTGATGAGGTCCCTGACTGGTTCATGGATGCCTACGTTGAAAAGGTGTCCAACGGCTAGCTGCCGGATTGGCCAAGCTGGGAGCGCCACACCTCCCTTATATGGGCTCTATTCCTCGTGCGCTATCGATCCGTTCAGCTACCCGGTAAGCCGCTTCCAACTCCGAACAGCCATTCTCCTGCATCAGTGTCCAGCGTTCGGCTTTTTCCTCGGGCTCTGTCATGGCCAAAGCGAGGTAAAGACTGGGTGGCACGGCTCGAAACAGCGTCTCGAGCTTTTTCGACAGCACCACTCCCTCGGTGTATTTCCCCGGCTCTTTGCTGGCGGAGAGCAACAGGGCTTTCTGCGCAGGTGAAAGCTTCTTGAACCGTGCGATTTCTTCGATTTCCGCGGGCGGCATATTCAAACAAATCCACCATTCGATCATGTTGAGCATGGTCTGCGCAGCCGTGGGAAAATCAGCAAGGTTCTGCGTCGCCAGCCAGAACCAAGCGCCGAGCTTGCGCCACATCTTCGTCCCCTTGACCACGAACGGCGCCAGCAACGGGTTCTTGGTGATGATATGACCCTCGTCGGTGACCATGATGATCGGTCGGCCCAGGTACTGGTCGCGCTCGGCGAGGTTGTTCACGGTGTTCATCAAGCTGATGTAGCTGATGGACATCTGTGCCTCGTAGCCTTCGCGCGCGTAAGTGGCAAGGTCGACAATGGTCACATCGCTCTCGGGCCAAGGCGTGCCTTCGCGATCGAACAGTTCACCCTCGAAACCCTGGCAAAATAGGTCGATGGACTCGCCCATTTCCTGGGCACGCTCGCGACGTTTCTCCGGCAAGTGCGGGTCGGCGGCGATGCCCAGCAAGGCGTCGCGTACGTCGCGGGTCAGTACCTGGCGACCCGCCGCGACGCAGGTCTGCGCCGCATCGAGAATGCACTCGCGGATCAAGCTGCGATCGGCTCGACTCATGCGCGCCTCTTCTTTGGCCTCGCCGCCGGTGATCATCAGGCGGGCAGTGATTTCCAGTTCGCCGAGAACATCGCGCTGGTCTTCGTGACTGGTTACCACCTCATCGTCCAGCTCATCGATCGACAGACTCGCCACCTGATCCGGCTGCTCGACCAGGCGCCAAGCATCGGCGAACGGGGCGAGACAGACCGAGGCGCCAGGTTTCAATTGGACCTTGTTGACCGACAGGCCCTGTGTCGCGAAGTAGTCTCCCTGCAAGCCGAATGAGTTGCCGGCCTCTACGATAAACAGGCGAGGGCGGTACACGGCCATGACCTGCATCAGTAGGGTGACCAAGGTCGCCGACTTCCCGGCACCGGTGGGGCCGAACAACAGCAGATGACCGTTCATGGCCCGATCCAGGCGTGACAATGGGTCGAAGCTCAATGGCGAGCCGCCGCGGTTGAACAGGGTGATGCCCGGGTGGCCGGTGCCGGTGCTGCGGCCCCAGACCGGAACCAGGTTCGCTAGGTGCTGGGCGAACATCAGGCGGGTGTACCAGTTACGCGTGTCGCGGGCCGGGTTGTAAGCCATCGGTAACCAACGCAGGTAGCTGTTGCAGGCGGCGACCTCATCGCCTTCACTTACCGGTTGCAGCCCCGCGCCCAACAGCGCGTTGGCCAGGCTGACCGAGCGCTGGTGCAATTGCTGTTCATCGTGACCGCGTACGTAGAACGCCAGGGTTCCTCGGTACAGCTTGTGCTGGCGGCCGATGATCGCGCGAGCCTCTTCGACATCCTGACGAGTCTGGGTCGAGGCCAGGTTTTCACCGATGGCTTTGCGAGCTAGGCGGTTCAACTGATCCTCGAGTACATCCTGTGGTTTGACCATTAAGGTCAGACTCGTCACCGTACCTTCGGGTAACTGGTCGAACAGCGCATTCACCGCGTCACCCTTGCGGGTTTCGCCGGTGAGTTGACCAATCGATGGTGCCCGCCGCAGTTTGTCCACCACTATCACCCGGTGGGGTTGATCGTCGAAAAACCAGAGTCCGTGCTGCACATCCGAACGCGGTTCGTTGAAGAACAGCCGCTCGGCAAAGTCATGATCGAAGGGCAGATCCAGCGACTCACCGTCACCCGACTCCGGATAGGCCACGCGGCGGTAGAAATTTTCGGGCGCTTCATCAGTGAGCCTGGGGGCCGGATTGAACCAGGGCAATAACCAGGCATACAGACCTCGGCCATCGACTCGCGTTGAGTGCACCCCGCACGCCTGCAACGAAGCACGGATACGTTCGCAAGCCTGTTGCAGGGATTGCACCGGGGTGAGTCCCGTCTCCTCAGCGTCAGATTCAAGCCAGCGATAGACCACCAGACGCACCCGTCGGTTATTGCCGCGCCAGGGCAGGCGCGTCACCACCTGATCCTCAAACAGACCACCGGGCTTGGCGATGGCCTTCAGATGACGGCGGCTGAGCTGCAAATACGCCTCGGTGAAGACCGTACCTCGCGCGCTGTTCTGAATATAATCGGTGAGCTGGGTCAGGTAGGGTGTGAAGTCGTTGTCGTCTTGACAGAAAAACTGCGCCACCCAAGGCGCTTGATCCAGCTCGTCAAAGCTATCTTGCAGGGCGTCTTCGAGGGCGTCGCGGACCGCCATCAGCCAATCGGGTTCGCGCCCTTCGGTGCCGATGGGCAGCAACTCGAACACCGCACCCACCGAGCGATTGTCATCCAGTAGAAAACACTGCTGAGTGTCGAGGTATTCGACCCAAGGCAGGTAATCGGTGAAGCTGGGGTTGTGCGCATAGAGTGCGGCCTCATCGGCCAAGGTCGCGCGAGGGCGCAATGGATTGCGCCAGCCTTTCCACGTGGGAGTGCGATTGCCCGAATCGCCGCTACGCACTACAGGTCTTCCTGACGTTCACCAGGTAATGCGTACTGCACACGTTGGTAGAACGGAAAGACGGTCGAGTAACCTGGGATCGGTGCCTGCTCGGTACCACTCAGATGCGGATACACGTATAGCACCAGATCGGGATTGGGCAAGCGAGGGAACAGGTTGCGGATCTCGTTCGCCGCTGTGCGAGTGTACGGTTCCTGGAGAGAAAAGGAGAAATCTGCTTGAGCCAACGGGCGGCGTAACTGCTGCCGAGCATCCAGCAGTTGCTGCTGAGTGCCTTGCGAACCGGCGCCGTTCCAGATGTCCAGCATGGTTTGCTCTCCATGGGGCAGAAGCGTCTCCTTGTCGGTGGAGCACCCCGCCAGGACCCAGCAGAACACGCTAATCCAGGTCAGGCAGGGAGGCATGGTCTTTTTCATGGCGAACGCTCCGGCCCTTGGGCTCGTAGTCGATGGTGATCTCATGGTCGAGGTGCAGCGCGACTTGTGCTGCCGGTGGCACGTACACGGCAGCAAAGGCTTCGCCATACAGCTTGTTGACCCACTCG
Source organism: Pseudomonas sp. WS 5532 (assembly GCF_012985445.1). Lineage (NCBI taxonomy): Bacteria > Pseudomonadati > Pseudomonadota > Gammaproteobacteria > Pseudomonadales > Pseudomonadaceae > Pseudomonas > Pseudomonas sp. WS 5532. The sequence goes on along the minus strand of NZ_JAAQWK010000029.1, from coordinate 24,360 downwards.
CGGATGTCGCTGACCCCGCCGCTGAGAATTGAATTCAGCGCGCTGTTGCCACTGCTACTGGTGACCCCGAGGGTACTGCCGCCTGAACTGATTACGCTGCTGTTGTTCCGCTCATCCCCGAGCAGGGCGGCGACACCGGCGCCGGCGGCAGTGATCAGGCTCTGGCTGCCGAGGTATTGCTGAGCGTTCGAGCGGCGCTCGCCAGCGATGCAAGGAATGCCATACGGATCGGACAGGTAACCGAGTCCGCCGCGGATCTTGTCGGTGTTTGAGCTCTGGGTGGTGGAGGCAGTGCGGCTGGCTACTGCTTTCGGCTGAGGTACCGTGCGGATGGTGCCATCGGTAAACACAAAGGTGATTGACTCGACCTGTCCACGTACGCAAGACAGGGTCCAGTCACCGGACGCGGTGCCGCTCATTACGGCACCCGCGACGTCTGGCAGGTCGATGCCGTTGGCGGTCAGGTTCTCAGGGCCGACCAGCACTTTGAAGGGATAGGGATCATTCACAGTGCCGTCCACCGGGACGCGGCCGATCAGCGCGGTCATGGCGACTGAGCCCATCAATGTCGCGTTTTCGGGGATGGTGTAGACCGGCTTCGCCCCTTCGGTTCGGTCAACGGATCGCGTCAGGTCACGCTCACCCTTGGTGACTGCACGTAGCTGTTTCTGGCTGCGATCAATAGGATTGTCTTTCAAGCCTTCCAGTGAGTTGAAGGCGGTAGGCAGACTCAATGCGAGGGAGGAGGTCTTGGTTTTGCCTCGGGTGTCGGTGCCCGAAGCATCCGAGGGTTCAATCCACTGCAGCGCATCATTGGCAGGATGCTGTCCGTCAAACTGAGCACCGTCGCCAGGCTCGAGCCCCAATCCGATTGGCATATCCTTGCCTTTGCCGGTCAGCCCCGACAACTGATCCTGCAATTGCGTGAGCAGGCCGCGAGCCTGACGACTGTCTTGTTCCGCTTTGAGTCGGGCCTCGTTGGCTTGGCGGCGGCCTTCGTCGACCTGCTGGGTCACACTGCCAAGCGCGGTCTGGATACGCGAATCGACACTGTTTTCCCGCTCGCGTAGGCGGTTGTTTTCCGTCTGCAGTGAGTCATTGTGTTTCTTCAAACCGAGCATGTCGCTGCGCATGGCCTTCACCTGGCCGACCAGGGTGGCGACCGTGTCGCGTGGGGTATCGCCCGCAATGCCGAGCGACTTGGCTTGCTCGGCGGATAATTGAATATTGCCCTGATCAACTGGGTGCTCTGGAGAAGGTGTGCTGCCACCCGGGACCCAGGTTTTCAGGATGATCAGTACCACGCCCAGCAGCGCAGCCGGTACCAGCCATTTGAGCAAGGCGTTAGCTTTCATCGTCAGCACCTCGCGCAACGGGCGGTAGCAGCACGGCTTGCTCGAGGCCGGCACCGCGGGTGACAAGGTAGGCGATCGTGGTGTCTTCAGCGCTGCCGACAGGCCCGAGGAAAGCATGCTGGAAGGCCGCGGCGAACAGCTTGGCCTGAAGTCGACGTGGATCGAGTTGCACCGTCTCTGAACCACGATTGCGCAATTTCACCGCCGTCACCCAGTAATCACCGAGTCGCCAGACGGCGATGGGTGTGCTGGACACGTTTTCGGTCGGCAGCAGGGTCGGCAGTTCGGTACGCAGCTTGAGCGGGACGCGGCGTACACCGGGCAGGGACTCCACGGTGCGCAGCGGCGCGTACAGGCTTTGCGCGGCGTAGCGCGTCAAAGCGACCGGGATCGGTGTGCGTTCTGGAACAGGGACGGTGCTAGATTCAGCCTCGGTAGCTTGCCCCTGAGCATTCTTGAGAATACGTACGGGCTCCAGCGGTTGATCGCCGGGAGTGGCCGCGATATCCAGGAGGATGATCTCGCCCGTCGTGACCGATTGCAGCTGCAGTCGGGTCGGTGCAATGGCTTCCGACGCTCGCAGGTACAGCGTGCCGCCGGTTGATTGCACACGCAGCTTGCCGGTCAGGGTTGAGGGCACACCGACGCGAACAGCCTCATCGATAAAGACCACTCGTTCCTGATTGATCACCAGCGGGACCGCGAGGGGGAGGCGTTCCCAGTGCATCAGCTCGACGGCCTGCGCTACAGCTCCCCATAGCATCAGTGCAACGGTGAGTCCCAGGGTAGAAATCCGCTTCATGGCTCACCTCCAGGCAGGGAGATTTTTTGCGGAGTGCCCTGATAACAATCCAGTGCCAGCCCCCACTTATTGCGTTCGGGGTCCAGATCAAAACGCACCACGCGCAATGGATACCGCACCACCACCCGTTTCACCGGTTCGGCGGCGTAATATTCATCGGCATTGAGATCGAGCTTGACCAGCCAGCTGTCGCGGTCGAGTTGCTTGACCCTGAGTTCCGGATCTTCGCTGTAGCCTCGGCCCAGAATTTCGTAGACGCCACGCACCCGCTGGCGCAGCTCGCCGGCGGCCTTGCGGTACTCATAATCACCGTCGAGGAAGGCCTTGCAGGCGGGTGTCAGGTAGGACTGCAAGCCATAGATGGCGCGGCGATAATCCTGCTCGCCATCCGAAGGCCAGCGGTTGAGTTGGCCAAAGATGTACAGGGCAAAGGCATAGACATTCTCTGGGGGGACATCCCACCACTTGCGAGTGCTGCCCGAGCGCAGATCCGGGGGGACATGCACCGTCAGATCGGTCGGTGCCGAGCGCCAGCCATACCAAAGTCCGGCACAGACCAGGGCCAGAATCACTACCGCCAGACGCAGGCTGAAGATGTGGGCGTGTTGGGCATCCACCTTGTTCCGAAAACGATTCATGGTTGCCACCGGAACAGGGCAGGGCGCAGTCGACGCGAACGGCGAATCGTCCAGGCGCCGGAGTGGAGAATCAAACTTCCGCGCCCCAGGCGCCAACGGCTGGCGAGTATCCATTCGAGCTTGCGGTACAACCAGGTCTCGGGGCGAGCCCGTTTGGCCCGACGCAAAAGCGTACCACCGGCAAATAACACCAGCGCCATGCTTGCGATCATGCTGGTCGGCGCAACGGCAATAGACGAGGTGACGATCCCTAGAGGAACGCCCAGCAGCAGGCCAATGGCGGCGCCAGTGCCGAGAGCTACCCACATCTCATCATTGGTCAAACCGCGCAGTACGGCAGGATCGCGGTTGAGTCGCTCCGGCAGAAAGACCAAGGTGCCGTCGGCAAGGCGTTCGATAGTGTCGTTCATGTCGACCTCACAGAATCGCGGCGGCCTTGGTCAGGAACCAGATGATGATCACCACCAACAGGGCGCCGATGCCGACCACCGCGCCGAGGTCCTTCCAGGTCTTGCGCTGGTTCTGCACGTCGGCATAGACAGTTAGGGAATGCCAAGCCACCCCGAGAAAAGCGAGCAGGGCGATCAACAAACCGAGCAGGATGCCGCCGTCATAGGCGTAGTTTTTGATCGTCTCGATCAACCCGGAACCTTCACCACGCGAAGGAGCCTCCATGGTGGGAAGCTCGGCAAAAGCCAGGCTTGGGCCGAGCACCAACAGCAGGCCGATCAAGCGCTGGCTGGCACGATCACGCAGGTTGTTTTTTAGAGGGGTAAAGCACTTGAGCATGGCAGTGATCTCCTGGATTAGGACAGCGTGAAGAACATCAGGACTAGTAGGGCGAGCAAAACACGTGCGGCGCTGCCGCCAAACGCGCCGAAGCGCACACTGCCGGTGGCCCAGCCCCGGTAAGCCGTCCACATCACCCAGGTGCACCAGAGCAAAGCCAGGACGAGAACCAGGGACAACCAGAGTGTCGAACTGCTCTGTGCCGAGAAACCGGAGGCGTTTTGGAACGCTGCGGTCTGAGCGTCGGTCATGCTCATGGCGACGGTTCCACGGACGGGATGTCGAGGCGGTAATCGCCGACCAGCTCACCAGCGTCGTGAGGTTGAGCACGGGAGGGCGACAGATAGTTCTGCATTCCTTGGCGAATGCGTTGGATGTCCTGAGACAGGCGGGGATAGTCGAAGCGATAGCGTTCGTTTGGTTCGGAGGTCCTGGCTACCTTAGCTTGCGCCGCAAGGCGCTCAATAGTGTCGACCTGCTGCTGAACTAGGCTGAGCTGCTCGCGCTCATGAGCAGATGCGGCATAGCCGCCGCTATGGAACGTCATCAATATGAGCAGTAGGCAGATTCGGAAAAATGTAGTCGGCATGTGGATAGCCCATTTGGAGATGGGGCCAGCATTCAACTAACGTCCAGGACTCAGCAGTAAGAAACACGAAACACGCTGCGTCATTTTATTTCGATACAGTCTCTGATCGTGGAGCGAGTTCGAACACCGTATCGAGAGCTACGAAACGCGGAAAAATGACACGATTGGACCGCAAGTACAGCATTGGTTACTCATGAAAAACGATTAGTAGCCGTTAACTTTTGATTCCGCTAACAGCATTGTTAGCGGGGCGCAGATAAGCGCGGACGAAATCAGTTAACGAAGAGTGATAGCAGAGAGTGAACATCCAACAAGCAATTCGGCGGTACCGTATTCGACAGGCCGTGGGCTTCTCCTTGATGGTCTTCGGGGGGCTATTTTATTTGGTTTCATCGTTGATTTTTCTGCACCATCAAGCAGAGACTCTCGCGAGCACAAAATTTTTTGGGCATTTGGGAGGGGTTGTGCAAAATTTAGTAGCCGATGTTTACCAGGTCACATCACCCTACATCGGTTTTGTATGGGAGCACGCGCCTACCCTCAGCCAGGAAAACCCGCTCAGCTATGGAAATTTGCTGTTTTTCGGTTTGCTGGGTGTGATGATTATTGGAAAGCAAATTCTCCTTTCCGCTAGCCAACTCAAGAGGCGTGTTCAGGTTCAATTCGAACGTCTTGAGGAAGCTCAGTGGCGCAACTCGATGCAAAATGGAGCAGCCACCCAAGTCAACGCAAATCAGATCGGGCAGATCAATTTTTATCAGCAGTCTATGCCGCCGTCCCCTAGCGGTGATTGGTGGCAGCGGCCGTTGGGTATTGTTGGTTTGTCTATTATTGGCGGTTATGTCGTCGCGATTTTGGCTAAATTCACCGGAATGGTTTAACACGTCAGCGTTACATTTTATTAAATGTATTTTTTAAACGTCGCCGCGGTGATGGCTGTCGTTATTCCGAGCATCATCGCGCAAGGCAAAAAGACGGCCATAGGATTGAGCGAAAAGGGCAGGGACAGATACATGATCCAGGGTACGAGCAGCAGGGGTATCACTGCTCGTTTAGCTCGGTGATAGACAAAACTGCTTTCTCGCCCGGCTCCAAACTTGCGCAGGTCGCGGCGCATCAAACCATCGACAAAACCGGTGAACGAGGCCAACAAAAATAGCGGTGTGGCCAGAGCCAAGATGGTTAGGCGCACTACGAAGGTAAAGGTCACATACACCGCCGCCAGTACGAAATCCTCAATGCTCACGTAGAGCTGATTCGCCCAGCTCCAGAAGCCATTGCCCTGGCCCGAAACCCGCGCCTGCCGGGCAAAATCCTCAAAGCCAGTCTTGACCAGCAGCCACTGATTGAGGAGCTCCAGCCACTGGACAATTGTTTTCCCAGGCTGTTGGATGAGAAGTGAAGCTTTGAAGTGCTCGCTGAGCCAGCCCAACTCACTGGTTAGCATAGCCTGACTATGCCGCCAGCCCTGATCACCCCAGAACAGTAGCAGCCCGGCGAACTCGATGAGGATCGAGAACAGCAACGAGGCAATCAGCAAACCGATGATGCGCAGGACTAGGCTGATCGTCGAGATGATCAATCCCGGACGCTGGATCGGTTGTGGCGGCGTGTTCTGGGTGGAAGTCGCCATAGTTCACCCCATTGCGCGCTGCAGAGTTGATGTGGGCAATACGTCTCCTGGATCGTTTTCTGCTGAATCGAAACCTGTTGTGGGGTAGGGCTACCCCACCTGATCCAGATCGAAGTTGGTAGTTGGGCCGCCACCGCTTGCGCTCCACCATTGCCCCGCCTGCGCGTTATAGGCCGCCCGCATCCGTTGAGTGAGTTCCTGTAGGTCCTTGGGCATGGCGTCGACGTTGGAGGGTTTTGGCAACGGCATGCGGACTTTCCAGAGCTGCCCACCGGCCTGGAAGGAGAACATTTGCCCCTTGGGCAAACTGACGATATGAGCAGGCTCGATCAGCGGCACACTGGTGCTGCTGACACGGTCCTGGGAGGACGAGGTGAAGTCCGTGTTGGCGTCCGGATCGGATGTGTCCGTCGCACCCGACATCAGGGTCTTGGTCAGCACGTTAACCTTGGGTAACTGCTGGGTGAGCAGTTCAGCGGTGGCGGTTTCGCGCACGCGGAGCATCTGCAGGGTGTTGAAGTTGCCAATCACCTGGCCAGCTTTGGCGCGGTTGCCGATACGTGCTTCGATATCGCTGAGGGTCTGGGTGTAGGCGGTTACCTGGATACCGGCGCCGCCACCCTTGTTGATCAGGGGGATGAACTCATCGCCCATCAATTCGTTGAACTCATCAGCGTGCAGGTTTATCGGCAGCTTGTCACTGCTGCTGCCTGATGGGGGCAGGCCGTGGTCAATGCCATGTTTGTAGATGTGGCCCGCGACCGAGACCAAATCAGCGAACATGGAGTTGCCCACAGCGGCTGCGACTTCGGCGTCGGTCAGCGCATCCAGGCCGACGTAAACGATGCCGCGTTTGCGAATGATCTGCATCCAGTCGAAGATTGGTCGCGGGTCATCTAGGTCGGTGTAGTTGGGGGCCAGCAGTTGGGCGGTCTTGCCGGTGGTGAGTTTCTCCAGCAGCGGCAGCAGCGAAGCAACGATTTTGTCGAAGTAGGTGCGGTCGTAACGTACTGCCGAGCGCAGTCCATCCAGCACCGGATCGAATACCCGTTTCACCGCCAGGTACTGTTCGATGGCCACCACACGCTTTTCGCGTCCCACCATATGCCGGGGAATGTTCTTCTCAGTGAGTTTGCCTTCCAGTTGGACGATCACTTCCCAGGCTTTCGGATCGGTCTTGGCGAAAAACTGCTGAGCGTATTCGATGAACAGCGCGTCTATATTGACCACATGTCGCTGGATCTGCAGGTAGTCTGGGCGCCGGCCCAACTCGATCAAAGCCCGGGCAATGATGTTGACAAAGCGCCAGGCGAACTCGCGAAAGGCTGCGGAGTTGCCTTCGCCACTGAGTTGCCCAGCGATGCGCGATGCTACCTCCGAGATGCGCCCGAAACGTCCCACCGCGTTGTAACGCGCGGAGATCTCTGGCCAGCCTAGATGGAAAACATAGAATTCCTTTTCCCGACCGGCCCGTTTGGCTTCGACGTACATGCGTTTGAGCAGGTCGGCATCGCCCTTCGGATCGAAGACGATGACCACCTCATGTTCGACGCGGTGAATGTCCTGGGTGATGTACACCTCGGCGAGTCGCGTCTTGCCGACACGGGTAGTGCCCAGCACCAGGGTGTGTCCGACCCGTTCGCCCAGCGGCAGACTGACTTCCGTTTCGTTGGGCTCGACCCCATGCAACAGAGGCGAGCCACCGACTGGGGGTAAAGGGCGCAACGGATTGAAGGCACTGTCCCAGGCGGTGACACGGGCCAGTATCGAGAGCGGAAACGGTGCATGCTCCAGGCGCCGTTCGAGTTCACGGGCCAGCCGGTAGTGGGTCGGTTGGTCGACATAATGGGCGACCGCCGGATCCTGGGCCTCGACCAAGCGCTGGGTGTGCAGGCGGGTCCAGCGAAAGCCGCGACCCATGAACAAACGCTTACGACTGACCGGAATCTGCCGGCTGGTCAGCTCGTAGCGGGGCAGCCGGCGGATATTGCGCCGATAGCGCAACACCTCCCAGGCTTGTCGCAGGCGGATCAGGCCGAACAGGGTATAGGCCAGCGCCGCAACCTGCCCGATCTCGGGTGACAGGGCCACGGCCCAGGGCGAGTACACGCACAACACCGCGGCGGCGATGCAGATTGTTACGGTGTACAACTCGACCGCTGGCCGGAGCTTGGACTCCATCGCATGCTCGGCCATGACCTGACTCACTGTCCCAATGAGGTGGCGGTGATCAAGACGGGGTAGTGCAAAATCTGCAGGCGGGTGGCGATGTCGTTGCCGTTGACCGGCAGGATGGTGATGTCTGGAGCGGCTGCGCGAATTCGGGCCAGGGCTTCAGTGTCGGCTACTTCGACGGCGAGGCCAGCCGCGCCCATTTCCTGCAGTTCAGCAGCGCGCTGACGCAGCCAAGTCAGCGACAGGGGATCGTCACCGACCAGAAAAAATGGCCGCAAGCCCGGCATGTTCAGGGCGCGATACGTGATCTGGCCGGGGCTCAAGTGGGGGCTACGGATGGGCAGTATCCAGGCTTCATCGGCAAACGTGGACAGGTCCGCATGCATGGCCCGATCAGGCTGGATCTTGTTGTTTATTAGCGGCCTGGCAACTTGAAAATGGTGTCGGGTGAAGTCGCTAGGCTGATCCCCGGCTACGGTCAGTTCCGGCTGGGCGAAAGATACCAAAAGCAGGATGAAATAACAGGCGATGGGGATTCGCTTCATGGTGGTGTGCCCTGTTTGAAAGAAACCAGCAACCGTTCGAGTTGCCGGGAAAAGCCGGCGCGGTAACGCGCGGCCGGCGTTCCTCCTGCCGGGCGGTGATATCGGCCGGCAGCTGATACCCAATCACCGGTGGTGGCGTGATGCTCCTGCAACAGCGCGGCGGTCACGGCGAGATTTCGGTAAGGGTCAAGGGCTTCGCAGGGGCTGGAATAACGTTGCCCGTGGTAACCCAGGTTGGTTTGTCCAAGACCGACATCGACCCGCTTGGCGTCATGTCGCGCGAGCGCCTGAAGTAAGGCGTGACAGGCGGCCTGGCGAGTGGCGAAGCGGTAGGGTATTCCGGCGATGTTCAGGGTCCAGGGCCAGGGCAGCAATCGACCACGGACGTGGATACCACTCTCCTGCAGGGCAATTGCGAATAGCACCATAGAAGGGATGTCGGCGTCATGCGCCGCCAATTGATAGGCCGGAGGCGGAAGTTGGTCGGCCTGGACGGCGAGCACCGTCAGCACCAGCGCAAGACCACTCAGTCGAGGCGTTGCCATTGTCCATTCACCTGTTGAAATGTGGCAGGCATTGGCCCCGGGGCACCCAGGCTGAACCAGCGACCACGGTCATGGTTCAGGGTGATCTGCCGGCGTTGAACCTTGACGGGATCGATGCCCGCTTGCCGAGCCCAGCTACGGACGCGTTCATCCTCGCCTTGGCTGCCCACCAGGTAGATATCGAACGCCGTGTCGCTGCTTTGCAGACGCTGGGCTTCGGCGGTACACGCTGAGCAGTGGTCCTCCACAAATAGAGCCTGGCGCGGCGCGGCCGCTGAGCTGATAGGGGGCGGGGATGCCATGCCCTGGATCGGTAGCAGCCCGGGAAACAGCTTGGTCCAGGCCGCGGCGTAAGCGTTTTGGTAGGCCAACTCGCGCTCGGCGCGTTTGGCTTCCAGCGCTACCTGTAATTCGGCATAGCGCTGGCGCTCTTGGTCGGTCTGGGCCTCAACCCCGAGCGCGGTCAACGGATCGAGGTTCGGGCTCCAGAAACCGCGTGGGCCGGATTGGATCTGTTCGAAGCGCGTCCACTCCTGCCCCGTCAGGCCCCAGCTCGCTGCCTGTTCAGAGTCAGAGCGCCCCAGCGGAGCAGACTGCGTGTCCTGGGTCTGTGACTGTGTCGTGACGGGGTTGCCCATCGCAGCGTCCATGGCCAGTAGCGAAGCGAGACAGACGACGGTGGGCAGTAGCGCTCTGTTCATGATCGCTTCTCAAGGGAGGTGCACGGTCTGGTCTGGCTGAGCGGCCACCGCGAAGATGGCTGAGTTCGGCTCCAGCACTTTCAGGTACCAGGCTCCGAGCTGCTCGCCGCTATGCAGCAGCCGAACATCTATGAGAGAGCGACTGTCATGAGGTGCGACTGCCAAGAAGCGCTCACCACCACGGGATTCGACCCCCAACACCGAGAACGGTGGCGAGAGCGGGACGGGCTTGGGGCGAGCGGTCTTTTTCGGTTTAGTCGCGGAAGGCGACGGCGGTGGGGGTGATGGCTGGGTCTTGTGCTCCTGGAACTGCTGCTCGACCTGTTCAAGGTGTGCGCGCAGCGCTGTCAGTTCTGCCACGGTGGCGCGGGCTGCCAGACCATCGCGCAGCTCCTGTATTTCTTGCGCCCACTGATCCAGCATCGGATCGAGGGTATTGGCCTGTTGCTCACTAGTATCGACCATCTGCTTCAGGTCTTTCAGCGCGTACTGCAGCTTCTCTTGTGCATCCTTGAGGGCGCTTGAATCATGTTGCAGGGTGTCCAAAGTTTGTCGGTATTGCGTGTCCGTGCTCTGCAGTTTTGCCATGCGTTGATACTGGTTATACAAACCACCGCTCAGCCCGGCGACCGCCAGGCAAAGGAGCCCGATGATGAGGGTTTGAAACGTTGAGGCTTTCATGACCGCGCCTCCGATTGATGGGGCAAGACGGGTGTAATCAGCGCGACACCGGCATCCGTTTTCTGCTGTTCGAAGCAGACCGAACGGCTGACTTCATCGGTCGTGAGTTGCCAGGCGGGGCCAGCCAGCACTTGTAGCGCGCGGCGCAAAGGGATTGGACCAAGCCGGTAATGGGCTGCAGGCAGAGGCCGGGTAAACAGCAACTTCACCGACGCAGTAACGGGGCAGAGCGAATAGCCCGAGCGCTGCAATACGTACTGCAACGCATCCTGCACTGAGGGGTTTAGGCTGGACGGGATGTTCACTTCAATGATTTGAGCGAGAAGATAGCGTTGTTCCGTGGTGGGCTCGGTGCTGACCAGCGTATAGCGGCCATAGCGGAGTTCTGTCGGATGGTTTCCTTCCGCTGTGTCCCTCGAAAGCTGGGCCCGATTGGAGCCACTGTCGATCTCTGGATGGGTTGGCAATGTATTGGGGATTTGCGCGGTGCAGGCGCTCAACAAACCCAGCAGGCAGACAGGCGTGAAAAAACGCTCCATGGAAAAAACCTCATGACAGATTCAGTGCAAAACCTGACATGAGGTGAAGGAGCAACTCAGTGAGAAAGTTGATTCAAGGCGGGTCGTGTTAACGCTGAACGCGTTGCTATTCATCAAAAATAGCGAGCCCATTCAAGACGGCAGCGTCGGGGTCGAAGATCAACAATCTCGCATCCGCCAATGCCGCCAGGTACAGTACGTTGACTAGGACTTCCGGTGTGCCTGCGTCGAGTTGCTCTTGTCTCAAGCTTGAATAACGTTTGCCCTCAATGTTCAGCAAGTTTTCGTCCGTCCATGGCGTGCCAATCAGCTTGCAACTGATGCCGCAGCAATCCGGCAACTCGAAAAGCTCGAACAAAAGGCCGGTTTGCCTCGGAGCGGAGTTACTTGCCCATCCTTCCAGATAGAACATCGCTTCTTCAGGAAGGTGTGCGGTACTGATCTCCCAGGCTCGACTGTAGTGCCCCGTTTCGAAGCTCAAGCGATGGACCATGGCTTGGGCTTCTTCCAGGGAGTACAGATCGCCGAGGTGATGCCGCTCGTTGAGCATGTCGCCCATCACGGCGTAGATCACTTGGCGCACCAACCCGGTGGACTGGCAGCGTTCATCTAATTCATCCAATTCATCCGGAATGGATTGGCCTTCGCTGATCAAGGCGAAATCGTCATTGAACAGGCAGGTGAACAGTTGCAGCTCATTGTCGGGCAGATGTGCTTGTGAGTCGTGCACTGGTCGAACGCAGGGAGGGCAGTCGTTTTCGTAGGTGATCAGTAGCAGCCGTTCGATATGAAGGTTGTCGTAGCCGCGAGCAAATGGGGTTGAGGCCATCAGCAGAGCTGGGGCTTGGTGTGCGGGGTTCATGAGGGTTCTCCAGAATGAAAATGAACAAGGCGCCCGAAGGCGCCTGTGAGGGTTAAAGCCAGCCGTATTCGGCAAGGGAGAGAGGACGACCTTCACCCACGATGAAGTGATCCAATACACGCACTTCGATCAAGGCCAAGGCCTCCTTCAGCCGTGCGGTCAAGACGCGATCCGCCTGGCTGGGTTCTGTACAACCCGAGGGATGGTTGTGAACCAAAATGGCGGCCGCAGCGTTATGCGCTAGGGAACGCTTAACGACTTGGCGGGGGTAAACGCTGGCGCCATCAATGCTGCCGTGAAAGAGGACTTCGAATGCCAGCACCCGGTGCCTGGCATCGAGAAAGATCACACCGAAGACTTCATGCTCTTGTTGCGCAAGCTGCAGTTTTAGGTAGGAGGCAACAGTGTCAGGCGACGTCAGGATAGGGCCGCGGGCGAACAGCCGACGATCCAGAATATGCTGCGCTTCGTCGATCAGCTGGTTTTCTTGGACAATGCGATCAGCCTCGAAATCCGAGGTCTCAATCAGTGTAAGTTGGGTGCTCATGGCGGTACCTCCGAAGGGAACAATCAGGGGTACACGCCCGAGGGGAGTGGTATCCCCCAAGGTGGGTGTGGAGTCTTGGGCGTTAGCAGATGGCGCGCTGTTTACAGCCGAGTGAATCGGTGGCGTTGACCGTGTAGATGTGAACCACAGCCGTCGCAAGGCGATGGAGAAAAGGTTCTTATTCCCCAGCCGGCTTCGGGATCGAAGTCGGCACTGATGGGCATCAACCGAACTAGCTCACGATGTATCGCGGCGATGCGTTGTTCGACCTCATCCTGCGAGTAATACAGCGATAAGGTGCTGTAGTCCTCGTAAGCTGTAGCGAACAGGCAGTCGTCGCAAAGCCAGAAGGATTCCATAATGGTCCCCTGTGCTGATTGAAGAAAAGGCGCTCGACGGAGCGCCTTGATGAGGAACATCGTGGACTGTTCAGGCGGACTGAACGGTACGGGTGGCATCACGGCGGGCCGTGCGCGGAGCGGGTGGAGATTCAGGTTCCACCCGAGCCTCTATTGGGTTTTCGGTATCCTCAACTTCGGCATCAGCCGACGGTGGGGATGGTTCACTGTTTGGCGCTTGCTCAGCAGGTGCTGTTGCTTCCTGCCTGGCGGGTGCTTTGTATTCGAACGTGCCGTTGATCTTGATCCAGTCGATGAACAGCAAACGACCTTTCAGGCTGGCGCCCGGTTGGCCTTGTTTCTCGCCTTTCTCATAGAGAAACGGATCGATCCACAGGTCGCCGATACGGAACGACAGCAAGACCTTTTTCTCGGCGTTGACGGCGTCCATATAGAGACGAATCAAGCGTTCAGCTTCACCCCCAGCGACTTTGCAGTCGAAGCGGGTGTACTCCACCGCATCGGTGGCACCGTGCAGGGCTGCGATATCGCAGGCAATGAATGGTTGGCCGCGGCGGACTTGGACTTCACGAACACGGTTGAGGTAGCCGATACCGACGGTGTGCAGGTTGAAGTAAGTGGTCGCTTCTTTGGATTGGTTGGCGTGGGCCATGGTGGTTCTCCTGTTTCAAGGGGAAACGGCGACGCACAGTCCCTGATGGGGAAGTGAGCCCCCGTCAGGGTGGGTAAGGTGAAGAAGAGCGATGAACGACTCACCACCGGCAAGCCGATGACGATCAGAACGATGCGTCTGGCGGAATAACGGTGCAGCTGAGGAACGTCTGCGGTAGTGGTTAGCAGACATGGGGTAGTGGGCATTCATCACCGCTGAGGCGGTAACCGTGCGAGCTTCCGAACGCTGATCGCACTTGGGTAAACCACCACGAACGTGGCGTAGCCTTGAAGGTTCAAGCTACCTGGGCTGGGCTGTCAACGACAGCAAACCACGCCCTTTGTATAAGCCTGTCACAGGGGAGCGTCAAGACGCTGCAACCCGATTTTTTATAGCCGGAATACAGTGGCAGTCACTGGACTGAAGAAAGTGAAGAGTGGGCCTGACGGGATGCCAGGCGAGGAAGAAAAAAACCACCTTTGACGGTCTTACGCAGTCGACCAGCGCCTCGCAACACTTGGTTGAACTGCGCCATGATTCGCCAACCGACCCTTGTCGTGGCCTGGGTCGGAACATGCTGGCACGCATCCGCGCACAAAAGGTGCCCAGTGTTTCCCCGGCGGGCTCCGGGACTGAATACGATCGCCGAAGCGGATGACCGCTGTTGCCGGGTAGAGGCAACAGTGGTCATCCGCCACCACGATCAGGTCAAGCACAAAACGGGAATGAAATCCCGCAGAAGAGAAGGCTCCGAACTCGACGAGTTCGACCGAGCTACCCGGAGCAAATCGGTCTTGGGTCGCCATTGGCGATGATCCTGAGGCACTACAGCAGAGAGGGTGGGACGACGTCAAGGCAGAGAACGCACCGTTCTCATAATGATCGTCCCATGGAACATCATGAGCGACGCGTATCTTTACTGATCGACACAGTGCCCTTGCAATCTGGGTAGTGGGAGCATGACCAGAACTGCCCTGATTTTCCTTTACGTCTACGCATCGAGGCATTGCAAATGGGGCAGGCCGGGCCGGCTTCGACAGGTACCGCCAAGGTGAGTGCGCCACAGTGTTCGACCAATTGTGCAATCCAGTTCGCCTGCTTGGCGACGAACGCATCAAGGGTCAGGCGTCCCGTTTCGATTTCGTCCAGGGCCTGTTCCCATATCGCGGTCATGCCCGGATCTGCGATTGCGGCGGGTACCGCCTCAATCAGGGTATGGGCCGCTGCGGAGGCCATTAAGGCGCGTTTTTTCTTCAGCAAGTAACCGCGATCAATCAACCCCTTGATGATGCCGGCTCGCGTGGCTTCGGTACCGATACCGGTAGTGTCCCGAAGTTTCTGTTTCAGGCGTGGGTCGTTGACCAGCTTGGCGACGTTTTTCATCGCCTTGATCAGATCGCCCTCGGTGAGTGGTTTGGGGGCGGCGGTGCGCATGGACTTGAGTTCGACGTCGTCCACTGCGCACTGCGTGCCCTGTTGCAAGACGGGTAAGACTTGGGACTTGTGACTGGGTTCGTCCTCCTCGGTGTTTTCGGAGAGCAAGCCTTTCCAGCCCTGGACCAGGATCTGTTTGCCAACAGCGGTCAATCGTTTTTCGCCACATTCCAGTTCGACCTGGGTTCGATCAAACTCATGAGACGGAAGAAATTGCGCGAGGTAGTGGCTACGAATCAGTTCGTAGACTTGGCGTTCTTGTTCGGACATCCGCGCAAGGTTCGCCGGCTCGGTGGTGGGAATGATGCCGTGGTGCGCGGTGACCTTGGCATCGTTCCACACGCGGGAGTGCAGTGATCGATCGAGTCTTCCGAATGCGGGCCGCAGGGTGGGATCGGTTTTGAGCAGGGCATCGAATACCCCAGATACCTCGTCGAACATACTCTCTGGCAAATAGCGGCAATCACTGCGCGGGTAGGTGGTGGCTTTGTAGGTTTCATACAGAGCCTGGGCGATATTCAGGACTTCCTGAACGCCGAGTCCCAACTTGCGCGAGCAGACTTCTTGCAGCGTGCTCAAGTCGAAGGGCAGGGGCGCCGCTTCGCGGAAATGCTCAGTCTGCAGCGAGAGTACTGTGGCGGTCTTGCTGCAAGAGATCGCTTGGACCGTTTGACTGGCAAGCGCCTGTTGCAGGCAACGACCCGCTTCGTCCTGTCCTGAGCTTGGCGGTAACCACGATGCGATGAATCGCTGACCCCTCGACGATAAGTGCACTTCAACGTTCCAGTAGGGCACCGGAACGAAACTGGCAATCGCACGATCCCGATCGACCACTAGGCGTAAAGTGGGTGTCTGTACGCGTCCAACCGACAGCACGCCGTCGTAGCCTGCCCGCCGACCGAGGAGGGTAAACAAACGACTGAGGTTCATGCCGATCAGCCAGTCAGCACGGCTGCGGGCGAGGGCTGAGTGATAGAGCGGGAAGGTCTCCTGACCAGACTTCAGCGAGGACAATGCTTTGCGAATCGACGCCTCGTTGAGTGCCGACAACCAGAGGCGCTGAACGGGGCCTCGATACTTGCAGAGTTCCAGTAACTCGCGGGCAATCATTTCACCTTCGCGGTCGGCGTCGGTCGCGATGACGACGGTGGTGGCTTTACTGAGCAGGCGCTTGATGACTTTGAACTGTGCCGCAGTCTTGGGTTTGACCTCGACCTGCCACTGCGCGGGAATGATCGGTAGATGATCTAACGACCAACTCTTGAAGTGTTCACCATAAGCTTCAGGCGGTGCTGTCTCCAGCAGGTGACCGATACACCAGGTGACGGTTGTCTCGGGTGCGATTAGGCAGCCATCGCTGCGCCGGCTGGCTCCGAGAACTTTGGCGATGTCACGACCTTGGGAAGGTTTCTCGCAGAGGAAGAGGCGCATAAGACTGCTCCGGATGGGGTCCGGAGCAGAGTTGTTGGAAACAGCAGCTACGAGATATGAGAAACCTGACTCGCAGGTACCTCATATTAGTCGGTGAGGACTGCCTTGACGATCCGATGCTGTTACCCCGTTTTAGCGTGGACGACAGTGTGGGTCTTCACGAGCAGCGAGTAGTAATACGCCAGCAACTTCGCGCAAAGGCGCAATTTTTATGCCTAATGCTCGTCATTCCGGAGGTGGCGGCCCTGTGCGCTTTTTTGGCTTCGACGCAGGTGAGCTGGCTTGCTCTGTATTTTGCCCGACGTGTTTCGCAGATGCTGCCGGTTCATTGGATCGCTCCCGCATGACCACGCTGTGCACTCGATGAGGCAGGATGCCGACTCGACGGGCCTCGATCTTGAAGGTCACCCGCGCGTTGTCTTCGCTGTCCTCCCACTCATCTCGTATCGTGCGGCCCTCGACCAGCACACGCATACCTTTCTGGTACAGCGTGCTCCAGTGTTCAGCCTCGCGGTGCCAGAGCTCAACCGGCGCCCAATAGCCGCCTCGATCTTCGTAGCCGCCCTCGCGTGGCACGGGGTTGTCGAAGTACACATTCAGCCGTAGCAAACGCCGTGGCTCGTCATTGCCTGAGGCGAATTCCTGGAACTCTGGCGCACTGCCGATGTTGCCTTCGCCGACGAAAAAAGTACTCATCGTGATATCTCCGCTGCGGTTGTGAACTGGCGCAGCAGCCGTTCGGCACTGGCCATTTTGATCGCGCAGGTCGAGGCCTGGCGGTAAAGCGAATGCACCACGCTCATCTGCAGGTTCAGTGCAATACGGTTGCATTCGAAACGGTGCAACCCCTCGCGTACGGCCTGCGGTTGGGTCTTGTTGCGGACCTGGCGTTCCCAGACCGCAACCCCCATGCGGGCGAAGTCACGGGTTCGCCAACGCAAAAAGGTGCTGCCCGCGCTGGTGTTCTGCAGCACCAATCGAATATCCAGCAGTGAGTACGGGGGCTGTCCGGCTTGCTGCACAACAGCTTCCATCAGGTGACATAACTGCGCCTCGATTTCCCTCGCCACCTGCGCCAGGTGGTCCAACTCCCCCTTACCCTTAAAAGGTTTTAAAAGGCCTTTTAGGGAGGCAGCGTGTTCGAGCTGTCGATAGGCATCCGGTGTTAACGCTTCGAAGGGCATTGGTTGAGCCGGGATCATGAGATTCATGCTTCGTCCTCCGGCTCATCCACCGTCGCAGATGGCTCTCTCGCTTCCTCTGCCAATGCGTCCGCGTCATCCACTGCCACAGCACCACGACGAATGATCGGTGGCGCGAACTGGGAGCGGCGATGACCCTCAAGAATGTCCATGGGGGGCAAACCCATCTTCTCGATGGCCGCCAGAGCACGGGCATTGTTCGCTGCCATGTCATCACGGGTGACGCCAGAATGCCGATAGCGCTGCGCCTGGCCGAACAGGCTGCGCAGCAGATGGGCGCCGTCATCGATCCAGGCTTCCATGTCGACGCGGCCGATCAAGGCTGTGTGATGGGCCAATAGGGTACGACGCACCAGGGTGTCGTAGTCGGTCAGCAGGTAGACCGCCAGAAAACCCAGCTGGCTGCCGATGTACAACGGCAAGGTGACGGGGTGGATGTTGAGGTTGTCGCCCATGTCGATCTGTGTCGGCAGGTCCTGTCTGATCCGATCCAGCTGTTGGGTCAGTTCCAGCATCCCAGCCTTGGCCTGCATCAGTTTTTCTTCGAGTTGTACGATGGCCCAGTCGGCATAGGGATCGTCCTGAGCCGCGGTTTGTTTGATCAGGTTGGTGACACTGATGTAGCCGGCCATGCCCATGATCGAGTGAACGCCTTCGCGTGCGGTCCGCCCTTGCCAGATACGGGCGGCGTGGTGAGTGTGCAGGGTCAGGGTGATGCTGCTGCGCAATGAACCCAGGTTGAGTTGGTAATGATCGGCCACGGCGTTGTCCTCGCATTCGCTTGGACGGAAACGTTGCGGCAGATGAGGGTCAAGGACAGCCAAAAAACTGAATGCGGTCTGTTCGGTTTGGTTTAAGAGGGCTAATTATGGAGACGTCAGTAGATTTGATGCCACCGGCATCAAATCTACTGACGTCTACGTTCATCGAAAGAGATGTCCCGGCTTTTCCCTAAGAGTTTCATAGTTTGATCCGATGTGTTCGTAGAGTGGAACACCATGGATTTGATGCCACTGGCATCAAATCTACTGAGGTCCACCGCGTTTGCCACGCAGTTGGCGCAGCTCATTCAGGCACGCTTGTGCGAGGGCAGACGCGGGTTCGCCCTGTTGTCGAGATGGCCGCGAGGGAGCGGGTGGAGGTGATTCTGCAATGGGTGAAGGTTCGGCCTGACCTGCCCAAGGACGAAAGTCACCTTTCAGTGCGCGCTGGATCAGGCCCATCAGATACGCCGCTGGCTTGCGGATTCCACCGGCCGCACAACGTGCTCCCGCTTCGTTGAGCACCGCCTGCCGATCCGCTGGTTTGAGTTTGTTCAGCGCCACGGCGACGGCCTGACGCTCGCTTGGGCTCAGGTGCAGCGCAGCGGGCCAGTGCAGGTTATCCACCGCTGCGGTCGCGCGCGGTACTGTACAAATACTTTCTTTTAATACAGTACAGGCGGCGTTCGGATTCCGAACGGTGTCTGAAACATTGACGTTCAGGCCCGGTTCGGAATCCGAACGAGGGCCTGCACGATTCCGAACGCGGTGATCTTCCTCCCGTTCGGAATCGTGGAAGGCATCAACGGCTGGCTGATCCAATCCTTGCTGCG
The DNA here is from genome assembly GCF_012985445.1 of Pseudomonas sp. WS 5532. NCBI lineage: Bacteria > Pseudomonadati > Pseudomonadota > Gammaproteobacteria > Pseudomonadales > Pseudomonadaceae > Pseudomonas > Pseudomonas sp. WS 5532. The sequence continues at coordinate 5,287 of NZ_JAAQWK010000029.1, read as the reverse complement.
TCCAGTGTTCGCCCCAGCTGTCGAGCCGCGTCGGTAACCGATCACGATCGATATTCGTGTCCTGGCGGACTTCCTCCACAACGTGCTGAGCGACAATACGCACCGCCTTCGTCGCATGACCGAGGGCATGCCCGACCAGCGCCAGGTAATCCTGATCCAGTTCCATGGCTTCGGCGGGGGTTAACGGCTCATCGTGCAGAACATACAGAAAACCTTGAAGACGTCCGCTGAGCTGATCGCGTCCGCGACTCACCAAACTGAGCCAGCGCGTCAACCTGAGCATCGTCAACACCCGAGCAATGGTTTCACGGGAGGCTGACGCACCGTAGGGCACGCTCGACAGGTAAGGCTGCAAATCCTCATAGCGCGGCGTGACCACGCCCTGGCCTTGCAGCATGAGTCGAAACACCTGCCAGGCATTGCGTTCCAACGGCGTCAACCGACTATCCAACAGCAGCCGACGTGGCACGACTTCGTGAGATTGGCCACTGAATAGAAAGCCAGCTTGCAGGGCCTGGTTGGAGGGTTGTTCAGTGGTAGGGCGTACGGGCCAGCGTTCACTCAGATGCTGGGTGCATTGCTGCAGGACACGCTGCCAACGACTGGAAGGGGCTGTGTTCATGTGCCGTTGCTGTACTGGTCGATTTGTTGCCAGACGATGGTCAAGCTGACTTGTTGCTCCTCCGCCAGCATCATCATGGCGTCGAGCTGGTCCTCGGTACTGTCCTGAGCGCGTAGTTGGCACCAACGCTGCCAGAGCGCATGCTCCTGCGCCTCGCTCAAATTCTGAGGGCGACCTTTTCGGGTTTCTATCTTGAGCAGACGTCGACGCAGGGCGGTTTCCGAATGCGCCAAGCCAAAGCATTGGTACATGATGGTGCTGCTGGCGCCGAGCTTGAGCGCGCGGTTGATCAAGCGCTCGTTCTGCTCGTCACGTTCGGCTTGCTCGATCAACCGATGCAGCACCGGCGAGTCAATCTTGATCTCAACCCAGGGGATGGTTGCATGGGCCAGGCGCGACAACGTAGTGGGCGGTAAGGATTGCAACAGGTAGATGTCGTCCTCACCCAGTCCGAGTGCCTTGCAGCGCTGCAGGTTACCCTGGCGCAGCTCATGCAGTATCTGGGTCAGCATGGCCTGGTTGAGCACATTGAAGGACAGGTTCATGGCAGCTCCTTCGGTGAGCTATCTTCAGGGGGAATCGTTAAGTCGATCAGACGCCGGGCCAGGCGGATCAGGCGATACAGTTTGATTAACAGCCTGTCGGGCAGCCGCTCCAGTCCCACGTCCACGGCGGGACGATTTGTGAGCGGGAGTTGATAGATCCCCAGCAACAATTGGCCGAACAGCGCTGACGGCAGTTGCTTACGATCTTCCCAGTTGACGTCGTCTTGAGCGCGCAGCAGGGCCATGAGCAGTAGGTGAACGCCGGTTGCGTGAGGCGCTGCAAGATCAACTCGCTCGATGTTCAGGGCGAAGCCCAAGCCAAGCGGCTGACCGATGATGCTCTCGGGGTATCCGGCATAGGCCGCCATTTCTCGCGCCAGTCCGGCAATGGCTAAACGCAGTTGTTCGGGTGTATCCAGCGTTGGTGTGATCGTCCAGAGGTCGTCGATTGGGCAGGTTTCGACTGGAGACGTCGCTTTGGTGGCTATCTCGCGATCGATTTGCTCACGAATCTGTTGAACGCGTGATCGAGGATTGACCGCTGGTGAAACATTTGTTTCGGGTTCTGCGAGCAGTTCTTCTGAAACTGACTCTATCCTGCTCTCGACCTGGGTTGATTGTGATTCAGTGTCGGAGGAGGGCGGTTCTGCCGCGGCTTCATGTTCGCTTGGCGAATAGATGTTCTCTGAGGGCCTGGTAGTGACAGCCCCAGGCGTGGATACGACCCGTTGGGTATCGCTCAGCTCCAGGGCCAGCATACGGTAGGACTGTCCGAGCAAGCGGCTCATGCGTTCGAGTAATTCATCCTGGATCTTCTCAAGATCAAAGGATTCAGGATCGCAATCGAAGTAACCCATGGATTCCAGCCAGAACTCTGCAAATGCAACTGTGGCAGTTGGATAACGGTTCCAGATTCGCTCAGCCTGACTACGTAGACCGATCAGACGCTCTATCTGAGGCTTACCCAACCCGGCATACAGAGTTTGTGGAATGGCGGGTAATAAGTGTTCGAGGGTGTCCAGCATCCGGCTGATGTGCGACTGTGAAATCGGATAGCCCCCAGCGGCAAGACGTCGAGCCAGCTCCCGTTGTGAGAGCTGTGGGCCATCCGATTCAAGCATGGTTTTGAGTTTGGCTACCGCCAGAGCCCGTTCGATGAACGTGAGTTGGCCGTGCAGATCGCTTTCCGCCAAATGGCCGAGTAGGGCGTTGGTTTCATTGCTCCAAGGTCGGAACAGGCAGTGAATCCGAAAGAAACGCTCGTCGCGAGTTTCCTGCCACAGCTCGCCGAGAATCGCCAAGCGCGTATTACCGCCGTTGCGGATGATGAAATAGGTTTCTCCCGGGCGACGGGTAATCGGCGGTGGTTGATCCAGCCCGCGTTCACGGATCGAAGCCTTGATATCGTCATACAGCGGATTACGAATGAATCGAGGGTTGTGTTCGTAGGGCCGCAACTGCTCCAGAGTGACCAGCATAGGCGTGTCAGTAAGTGGATCGGATAGCCGCTCCAGTTCTGGACCTCGAGGGAAGTGGTCCTGGTGCAGCTTGTCGGTGATCTGCGCCTGACTGAGCTTCTTCATCGGAACAACCTCAGTTAACGCCGGTTACGCAAATGGTCACCGACCTCGAACTTGACGATCTTGGCAGTCCCCGAACCTTCGAAATGTCTGGAAAGCTCTGCGAGGAGCCAACCCATGGCCGAGCGTCCACCCTGCAGGCGAAAGACGACAGTGCAGTATTCATCGCCAGATGGGTGGTGTGGTCGAGTGAATGGTGGAGCGATGATGGGAAGTTGATCCAACATCAGAAGACTCCTTGCCAAACGCTGTTGGCTATAAGGTCGAGCAAACACAATGATTGGGCGAGAAGTGCCGGCATGGTGAATGGTGTCATTTAACCTCCGTGCACCTGCCCACCCTAGAAATCGCTTCGCGCCATTCCGGAAACAACTCGATGGCCAGCGCTTGCATGGTTTCCATCGCGGATGGCGAGCGTCGTTCCCGTGACTGGCGTGTCTCGACTCGGTGGACCGGTAGGCCAAGGGAGGCGGCGTTGAGGTACGCCACTCGCTCCGGAATTGCGGTGTCTAGAACCGAGATGTTGTTAGCCCCTGCGAAGGTCTCGCGCAGGCCACGGATGATCATCCGGGTGTCCACTCGAATGGCATTCACCTGGTTCAGGAGCAGTCGTAAGGGTGGGGGTGGAATGCCCAGGTGGCGGAAAGGTTCGAGTTCGCTGAGTAGCTTCAAGGTGCCACGCTGCAGTTCGCGGGCGGCGAGCATTTCCGGGGTGATGGGAGAGAGGGCAAGGTCGGAGGCCAGGATGGCCATCTCCAGCAGCACGCTACGCGCACCTTGGGTGTCGATCAAAAGCAGGTCGTAACGGGCGCGGAAGTTGTCGAGCAGATTGCGTAGGCGTAATCGCCCGTCAGGGGCGTGCAGCAGCAAGGTACTCAGTCGACCTTGATCGTCGTTGGAGACGATCAGATCGAGCCCTGCAATCACTGTCCTGGAAATAATCTGGGCAGGCATAGCTAGGTTGAGTGCGATGAACTCGTACGCACCGACATCAGCCTTCTGGCTCAAGGCGTAATAGCTGGAGAGGGTGGGTTGGCTATCCAGATCCAGTAGCAGGACGCGTAGGCCTGCGTCAGCCAGTAGGCCGCCGAGATTGGCGGCTACTGTGGTTTTGCCCACCCCGCCTTTGGTGGAAACCACCGATACCACACGCATGGCATCAGGCCTGTTTGCCTAAGCGTTCAACGACCCACTGCTCGATTTCTAGCGAGTCCCAACCGACTGCCCGCAATCCAATGCGTTTAGCCTGAGGGAATTTACCTTCCTTCATCAGGTTGTAGATGTGCGCGCGTTTGAAGCCGGTTTTTCGCTCCACCTCGTCACGTCGCATGATGTGGCGTTCTACCTGCAGTTGAGGTGCTTCAACGATGGGTAAGGATTGGCTGGACATGCTGGTCACTCCTGGCGCCGATTGGCGCGTGGTGGGAAGTGACCTGAATTGAATAGCAGAAGTGGGGGAGAGTCATTGCACTGCAATCAGAGGTATTGCAGTGCAATTGCTCCACTCAGATACCTTTTTTGAGTATGCGATTGGCTGCGGCGAACTTTGCATCCAGCGTGCGTTTGCTCAGGCCAGGATCGTCTTTGCGATGAGCTGAGATGGAATTGACGATGGAGGATTGACTATCAAATACTGAGTGCGGTTTACCTGATGGCGAGTGTCCTAAGATTAGTTCAAGCAACGCCCCTATGACTTTCAGGTAGCCGATTTCACTGCGGTCACTGAGTTTACTGTTGGACTTTAGTAACTGATGGATATTTTCTCTTTCCAACCCCATTGCCTCAAGCTCATCGAGTAGTTGTTGATAAGACGCTTCTATATTTTTTATCCGCAATTGCATTGCATCTCGGTCGGCTTGTAAGGCCAGATAGGTGCCAGGGCTGATAGCTCCTTGTTGGTTGAAGGACTGTTCGAAAAGAAAGCTTGGTCTTTGGTCAGGGTAGTAGCGCGCCATCCAAACTCTGAGGTCAGTATGGCGGATAGTTATCTGACTGCAATCGATGGGCGTGCCAATCGTGACCGACACGCCGAAGCAGCCATAGGCCAGGTCGCCATGGCGAATGGCATCTATAATTTTTTCGGTATTTGCCTGTAGGCACGGCCATTGGGGGAAGTATTTTGACAGGAGCGCAGGACAGTCCCAAGCCGATTCTAGTATTTGGGTTTCATGAGCCATGAGATTGCACCAGCGTATAGCTGCGTCAATGGGCCGATAAAAAATTTTTGCAAAAACGTTGTAGCTGTCGGGTTCATACATAGGAGCAGCCTCATATTCGAGGGAGCAGATCCGCTAACTACGTTTTTATGGCCTTTACTAGCTGGGCTTCCGTGCGGCAACTGTCCCTTGATTCGGTTTTATTTGTTGGTAAATCGATATCCTTTTTTTCGTGAGAGATCCGAGCATTAAGCACCTAGGGATGGTCTGAAGTAGCCATGTATTTCCCCGGCATACCACCTAGCGCAACTTTTAAACTCGCCAAATGATCAAAAAACAATCAATTCGACGAGTATTTCTTACGTTTTCGCCACCCGGACCCCA